>NZ_JBVCWP010000019.1:0-32572 GCF_057460485.1 Boseongicola sp. | reverse complement strand
TTTTCACTGGTCATCCCACCAGATACGCCACTGACGCCGCCACCCTTTTGGGTGTGCGGCGTTTTTTTTAGAATATGGTAGGGAGAGTTCTTTTAAAGGGCGCGCGTCAGGTGCAGTCTGCTTTCTCGATCAATTCGATCGCTTCCGCTGTTGCATCAAGCGCAAGCATGATTGAGGCGTGGCGGTTTTTGAAATCCCTCGCAGGGATCAAGACTTCGTATTCACCAAAGGGAGCGCTTGGGACGGGGCCATCGTTTTTCATCATTTCTTTCAACTGGTCGCGCGCCGCGATGATCTCGGCCTTTGAGCGTCCTATGACATTTGACGCCAACACCGATGCCGAAGCTTGCCCCAATGCGCAGGCCTTCACATCCTGCCCGAACGCGGAAATCCGACCATCAGCCATCGACACGTCCACGGTTATCGTTGAGCCGCACAAGGGCGAACGCTTTTTCACCGACGCCTGTGGCGCATCGATGCTGTCAGTAAGCGGAATATCCGCTGCTAATTCCAGAATACGCCCGGAATAAAGCTTGATAAGATCGGTTTCGGCCATGACTTTCCTTTGCGCCTTCAGCCCCCTAGATAGGAGGTCTTCGGCCCTCGCGCAAAGGTTTGGTACATGTCTTTCGATCCATCAAGTCTTGTTTACAATGATCAAGGTTTAATCCCTGCGATCGCACAAGCCGAAAGCGGTGAAGTGATGATGATGGCTTGGATGAATGCCGAGGCCGTCGAAAAAACGCTCGCGACGGCGCGCGTCACTTACTGGTCTCGTTCTCGACAAGCATTTTGGATCAAGGGCGAGTCTTCAGGCCATACGCAGGCATTGATCGATTTCCGTGTGGACTGTGACCGTGATTGCCTTTTGATGATTGTTCGTCAAGAAGGCCCAGCCTGCCATACCAATCGGCGCTCGTGTTTTTATACATCTGTGCAAGACGGTGTCGAGGTCGAGCTTATGGCCCCTGAAATTTCAGACTAAGCCGAAAGCCCAACCATTTGTCTAATATCCGCAGGGCTTGCTCCGGCGTCGCGGTAGGTGCGAATTGCGCGCGCATCATCACGTTTGGCAAGGCGCTTGCCTGCGTCGTCACGGATCAAACGGTGATGGTGGTAAGTTGGTGTTGCAAGTCCAAGAAGCCTCTGAAGAACCACATGAATTTTTGTGGCTTCAAAAAGGTCTTCTCCGCGAACGACATCGGTGATGCCTTGTGCCGCGTCGTCCAGAACGACCGACAAATGATAGCTGGTCCCCATGTCACGGCGCGACAAAACGATATCGCCAATGGTCGACGCTAGGTAACTTTCGTCGATACGAACCGTCGATGTATTACCAAAAATGCGCTCGTTGAAGTCAAGGGGCAGGTCTTCGCGAAGCCGTGTGATGGCGCGAGACATGAACAGGCGTAGGGCCATGTTGTCTGGCATGGGAAGATTTGGATGCAAAGGCGCGTGATGGCGACATGTTCCGGGATAGATCAGACCATCCGGGCCAATTGCGGTTTCGTTTTCCTGCGGAGCCGAGACCGCTTCGGAAATGTCGCGCCGTGTGCAGTCACACGGGAAAAGCACACCATCGGCCCAAAGCTTGATGAGGGCGTCCTTATAGGCAGGGGATCGCGTTGATTGCCGCACGACGGGTTCGTCCCAGGAAAGACCAAGCCACGACAAGTCGTCGTAAATCTGATCTTCCCACTTGGGCCGCGCACGGCTTTGGTCAATATCTTCGATCCGAACCAGGAACGTGCCGTCGTTTGCACGTGCCATGTCGTGCGCAAGGAACGCGGAATAGGCGTGGCCAAGGTGCAGTGGTCCGGTCGGCGACGGTGCAAATCGAGTGCGAATCGCCATCCTTCAGGTGCGGCGCAGCACGTAAATCGTGGACATCATATCCTTCGCGGGAAGGTGTGGCCCGTGATCTTCAAAAACCAATTCGATGTCCGGAGCCAGAACCGCAATATCCAGACGATCTGTGTATTGTCGATCCGCAAGCGTTGCATCGTTGAAGCTAAAGGCCAGCAATCCACCCGGGCCGATTGCATCGACCAGCATGTCGAGCGTTTCGGGGGGCGCAGCACCAAGGCTGACGACCCCGGTCGCCGCAATAGCAGGATAATCGCCGCGCCGTATGTGTCCCATCGAGCCGGGCAAGCCCTTCCATACCTGACGATAGGCGGGCTTCTCCTCGGCTTGTCGGAGCATCTCGGAGGAAATATCGGTGCCATCAATCACTTGAAACCCAACGGCTTTCAGCGCCATGCCAGCAAGACCAGTGCCGCAGCCAAAATCAAGTATCGGCTTTTCGATGTTTGCGCCACTTTGTCGTAAAGCAAGCGCAAGACGCGTCGGCGTGGCATAGCCCCATGTCGCGACATCGGTTTCATAGCTCTCAGCCCAGTTGGCATAGATCTGTTTGATCTCGTCGCCTGTATGGGCCGTCCATAGGCTTTTCGTAATGTCTTCTTCGCTCATTGCAACATGTTAAAGTATGGGCGGGTCTGAGGCGATGGAAAAATGAGTGCGCGGATCTTGATAGAGAGCGGCACTCCTATTCCGCTGCCATTTCGGGGCGGTCTGCATCCCCAAGCCATGCCTGCCAGTCAACCTTGGCGCGGTCAGTGTAGGCCTTGTAGCGATCACGCCGTCCCCGGCGTCCGCCTTTGGCATCCACGGGCGGAAACAGACCAAAGTTGACGTTCATCGGCTGAAAGGTCTTGGCATCTGCACCACCGGTGATGTGGGTGACTAATGCGCCGGTTGCCGTTGTCACAGGCACGGCCGGAAGGCATTGCCCCTTTAATTCCGCCGCGGCCATACGCCCGGCCAAAAGGCCCATTGCGGCGCTTTCAACGTAGCCTTCAACGCCGGTTATCTGTCCTGCAAACCGGATATTAGGACGCGATTTCAGGCGCATCTCGGCGTCGAGGAACCGTGGACTGTTTAAGAAAGTGTTTCGGTGAATGCCGCCGAGGCGCGCGAAGGACGCGTCTTGTAACGCTGGAATGGTGCGGAAAACCTCTGCTTGGGCGCCGTATTTCATCTTCGTTTGGAAGCCGACGATATTGTAAAGCGTGCCCAGAGAATTGTCGCGTCGCAATTGGACAACGGCGTAAGCCTTGGTTTGGGGATCATGCGGATTGGTCAGACCGACCGGCTTCATCGGGCCAAAGCGAAGGGTTTCACGCCCCCGTTCAGCCATGACCTCAATCGGCAGGCAGCCGTCAAAATACCCGGCCGTTTCGCCTTCTTTGAACTCGGCTTTATCGGCCGCCAAAAGGGCGTCGATGAAAGCTTCGTATTGGTCCTTGGTCATTGGGCAATTTAGATAGGCGGTGCGTTCTTCTTCCGTTTCGCCTTTGTCGTAGCGCGACTGGCGCCAAGCGACATCCATGTCGATGCTTTCGGCGTAGACGATGGGCGCGATTGCGTCGAAAAATGCGAGGGCGTTTTCGCCCGTTTCGACACGGATGGCTTGCGCAAGTGTCCCGCTGGTCAAAGGCCCGGTGGCAATGATCCAAAGCCCGTCGCTGGGCAGTTCGCAAATCTCACCGTAGTCCACCGTGATGTTGGGGTGCGCCACCAAGCGCTCGGTTACGCCTTGTGCGAAGGCGTCGCGGTCAACCGCCAAAGCGCCACCTGCCGGAAGGCGGTGGATGTCGCCCATTTCCATGATCAAACCGCCCGCTTGGCGCATTTCCCAGTGCAAAAGACCGACAGCGTTTTGTTCGCTGTCATCAGATCGAAACGAATTTGAGCACACCATTTCGGCCAGATGGCCGGTCTTGTGTGCAAAGGTCTCAACTTTCGGGCGCATCTCGTGGATGACGACATTGATACCCTGATTGGCGGCCTGCCAGGCAGCTTCGCTTCCGGCCAGTCCGCCGCCGATGATGTGGAGTGTGTTTGTCATGGGAGGCGATGTAGCCCCAGAAGATGCATTTGAAAAGGGATCAGGACGCGCGAACTATATCGAAATCTTCGCGAAAAAGAGTTTTGGGGTGCGCGTCGGGGGGGGCGTCAGGGTTTGCCAACCCGGGAAGGACAGTGTCTTCGAAGGGATCATCGGCCTGTATCTTGCCGCCGGCCGGCAGAGTTCCGTAGGCAGGCGCAAGGGTGTCTGCTTCAGCGTCTGCATAGGTCAACAGCAGCGCCCCGATCAGGGCCAGATCACGCCAGAAGCTGCCTATATCTTCCAAGCCCGCCGGGCTGACTGAGGCAAGATAACTGCACCAGAACAATATTATAGCCAGCAAAAGGGCGGCGAGACGGCGATGAAATCCGAACAGGATCATCGCCGAGAGACTTACTACACCAAGTCCTGATACGATTTTGGCCAAAGTCTCGGGCATGAAAGGTGTTGCAAGAACTGCAAGGTCCGTGCCTTTGATCAGCCCAAGTGCAAGCGCCATGAAATAGGACACGATCAGCAATCGGATCGCTGAGTGGCCAGTAAACATCTGTGACGTGTGAAGGGCGGCAGCTTTTCCCATTTTCCGAGTCCCCAATTCTCAAGTTTTTGGGCAGAAAACCCTTTTAGAGTCGATACTCAGTCTCCAAGCGCCTCGAGCATAAAATTTGTCCGAGACACAAAAGGTTTTGTCGTCAAAGTAGACGAAACGACGACAACAATGTGGCGATTTCCTGATTGCTACCCGGAAGACACAGTTTGAGGCCCCTACCACAAGCCCCTGCGCACCAACGGCGCAGCGGGGTCAACACTGCCAAACGGACGGGTTTCAGGGCAACGCCACCGGATTGACCAATCGAAAACGTGAGACCCAGTCCAAAGCGTGTTTCGCCCTGTGCGCCGTCACGCCCACTTAACCCGCTTTGAGCGACCTGCGCAAAGCCCCCAAGGCGTGCCGTCGAGGCGATACCTTGCGGTGAGCGAGGCATCAAAGGAAATCGCGCGAAAGCCTGCTTCGTCAAAATCTTTAGTGCAAGCGCCGTTTCAATATCGATTTAAGTGAATGCGGCGTATGTGATTGAGACGTCGCCAAAGATTTAGTCAAGGCCGTCCAGGTCCGAGACGCCGAGCCCGGCGCTACCTTCAAACGCTGTCATGTCTGATAAAGCCAATGCGCTTTCGATGCTCAGAGTTCTCCAGGTCACGATGCGTCCGTCAACGTCGGAAAGTGACCCGCCGCCCCCGCACTTCTGACCAGTATGGGGTATAATATAAAGATGCGCGCCGAGCTTGCCAATTAATCCTTGATCCGTATCCGCGAAGGACACATCCCCCTGAGAGCCATGAGCCTGCGTCATTGCCACATCAAGTCGGGCCGAGAGGTCCGATTGTGCGGTGCCAGCCTTGTCCTGGATCATGCCGAACCGAAGGTCTATGCCCTAAAAACCAAGGCTGCTTTGCGCCGTGACGGGCGTCGATATCATAGCGAGACAAATGGTTGTGATGATTTTATTCATGATCCCGCTCAAAACGAGCTTATTTCAGCGCCGCACCCACCCACGGATCAAATTAAAAAACAAAGAATTCATTAAAAATTCAATCTTCATAAATGGTTAACGGTCAAAGTTGCTAACGAAGATTAATATTGGCATTATCGAGTAAAGCTTACAGAGCCACGTGTAAAACGCGGCTCTGTAAGCGATTGAACAGGTTGCCTATTCTGGGGAACCTTCTGTGTCTTGAACCGCGCCTTCGACCATACCTTCTTCAGCGTCGTCGCCGGCATCTTCGTCGTCCTGATCTGCAATCCATGCCACTGAGACCACAACTTCGCCCTTGGAAGTGTTAAAGACTTTTACGCCGCCGGCACCACGAGAGCGGAACGAAATGCCCTCAACCGGCACCCGGATCGACTGGCCTTTGGATGTGGCGAGCATAATCTGATCCGGCATTTCGACGGGGAAACTCGCCAGAAGCGCGCCACCGCGCATTGCGGCATCCATTGCTCGAACACCTTGTCCACCGCGACCGCGAACAGGGTAGTCGTGGCTTGAGCTGAGTTTTCCGGCGCCGTTGGCCGTGATGGTTAAAATCAAGTCCTCGGAAGCCGACATTTCCGCGTAACGCTCAGCGCTGATTGCGCCTTCTGCTCCATCATCGTCGTCATTGCCGTCCACATCATCGACAAGACCTGCCGCAGCACGGCGCATTTTCAGATATCCGGCGCGCTCTTCCGGGGTCGCTTTGAAGTGGCGAATGACGGACATGGAGACCACGCTATCGTCCTTGGAAAGCCTTATGCCACGCACGCCGGTACTGTCGCGGCCCTTAAAGACCCGCACGGCCGTCGTCGGGAAGCGGATCGCGCGGCCTTCGGCGGTGATCAACATCACATCATCGTCCTCAGACGCGATGCGCGCATTTACGAGGCTTACGTCCTCTGGCAGTTTCATAGCAATTTTGCCGTTTGATTTGACGTTGGTGAAATCGGACAGTGCGTTGCGGCGCACGTCACCTGTGGAAGTGGCAAATACAATCTGAAGCTGGTCCCAATCGTCTTCGTCGCGGTCCACCGGCATCATAGCCGCGATCGAAACACCGGTTGGGATGGGTAAAATATTGACGATTGCCTTGCCTTTGGACGTCCGTCCGCCCAACGGCAGACGCCACGTCTTCAGCTTGTACGCCATCCCGTCAGTCGTGAAGAACAGCAATTGCGTGTGGGTGTTGGCGACGAAAAGCGACGTCACTACGTCATCGTCTTTAAGCGTTCCACCGGACACACCCTTACCACCGCGTTTTTGCGCCCGAAAATCGATCAGGGGCGTGCGTTTGATGTAGCCAGACTGCGTGACCGTAACGACCATGTCCTCACGCTCAATCAGGTCTTCGTCTTCCATGTCTCCGGACCAGTCGACGATCTCAGTGCGACGCGGAACGGCAAACTGCTCTTTTACCTCGCGCAGTTCGTTCGAGATGATCGACATAATGCGATCGCGCGAGCCGAGAATATCAAGGTAGTCCTTGATCTTGGCGGCCAACTCCTCAAGCTCGTCCGTGACTTCTTTAACGCCGATTTGTGTCAGGCGCTGGAGGCGAAGTTCAAGGATTGCGCGGGCTTGAGCCTCGGACAGGTAGTACGTCCCGTCTTCGTTCATCGTGTGGCCCGGATCATCAATCAGACGGATGTAGGCGGCAATATCTTCGGCAGGCCAGCGGCGCTCCATCAGACGTTTACGGGCTTCCGGCGCATCCGCGCTTGAGCGGATCGTTGCGACCACTTCGTCTACGTTGGTGACGGCCACGGCGAGACCACACAGAACATGGCTGCGTTCGCGCGCTTTGCGCAGCTCAAACGCCGTACGTCGAGCCACGACTTCTTCGCGGAAGCTGATGAAATACGTTAGGAAATCCCGCAGCATGAGCGTTTCTGGACGGCCGCCGTTCAGCGCAAGCATATTGCAGCCAAACGACGTTTGCATCTGGCTGAACCGGAACAGCTGATTTATCACAACTTCTGGCGTTGCATCGCGTTTTAACTCGATCACGACGCGGACACCGACGCGGTCGCTTTCGTCTTGAATACCGCTAATCCCCTCGAGCTTTTTGTCGCGGACCAGATCGGCGATTTTCTCGATCATTGAGGCTTTATTGACCTGATACGGGATCTCGTCGAGCACGATTGCGTAGCGGTCTTTGCGGATTTCTTCGATCCTGGTCTTGGCGCGAATGATGACGCTGCCGCGACCTTCCATATATGCTTTTCGCGCGCCCGCACGGCCAAGGATCAGGCCTCCGGTCGGGAAATCGGGTGCTGTGATGAATTCCATCAGCCTCTCGGATGACAGGTCCGGATCGTCGATAAGTGCCAAAGTACCGTCGATTATTTCACCGAGATTATGCGGAGGAATATTGGTCGCCATGCCGACCGCAATGCCAGCAGCACCATTGACCAACATATTTGGATAACGTGCAGGAAGAACAGAGGGTTCTCTGTCCTTTCCGTCATAATTGTCCTGGAAATTGACGGTATCTTTTTCGATATCGGCCAGAAGAAAGCTGGCAGGCTTGTCCATGCGCACTTCAGTGTAACGCATCGCCGCCGCGTTATCGCCGTCCATCGAGCCGAAGTTGCCCTGACCGTCCAGTAGCGGCAGAGACATCGAAAATGGCTGCGCCATGCGGACAAGCGCGTCGTAGATCGCGCCGTCACCATGCGGGTGATATTTACCCATCGTGTCGCCGACTGCGCGGGCAGACTTACGGTATGATTTGTCGTGCGTATTTCCGGTCTCGTGCATGGCGTAAAGAATGCGTCTGTGCACAGGCTTTAGGCCGTCGCGGAGGTCGGGTATGGCGCGCGAAACAATAACCGACATTGCGTAGTCCAGGTAGGACGTGCGCATTTCATCCGCGATCGAGATCGTTGGACTTGTTGGTGCTGGCTTCTCAGCGCCGCTTTCTTCTGTATTTTCAGGAGGTTCCGGAGTGTCGCTCAAGTTATTCTCGCTTCGGGGTTTGGCCCGCTAGATTTGGTTGATTTCACTCTAACAGACCCCAACACCTAGGCGCAATGGCCCATTCAGCAGGGCCTTGGCCGCCACATCTAGGGTCTGACTGCGGTCGAGCATTTCTGTTGAATTGTGGGCTTTCAGAACGTCCTGAGTTGCTTAACCAGCAAAAAGACGATTTTGCGCCGAATAACGCTAAGCTACATGAATTTATTGGTTTTTGGCGGAAGAAATTGAATTCTCTGTGGAATCTGGTGCGTTTAGCCGATGGCACAGGGCCGACGTCTGGCGCGTGGGAAGGGGTGGTTGGTGTACTCTCTTTGCACTGACTTTGACCGATGTCGGTACAACTTCTGTGTAACGTCGGTATTGCGTCGGTGCAGACGTTCGCATCGTAAGCGAACCGTTAGGGCCCAAGAGTGCCGCCCGGCTATGCCTCAGGCGCCTGCCACCGCGTCATCGTCCCTGGTCATTGCCTTGAACCAAATTAGGGCGATGACGAGAGAGGCAACGACGTTCCAACTGGCCATACTGACACCCAGAAAAGCCCATGCCACCTCGTCGCACATGACAATATCTACCGGGGCATCGAGGGACAGTAGGTCTGCGCCCGACATGCCGCCCAGACCTGGGCCGGTGCCGCTGCACGATGTCGGGCCTTCCCACCAACCGCGTTCGACGCCGGTATGATACGCGCCGATGCCTGCGGTTGTGAGTGCTGTCAGCGCGCCGAGTAGTGCCAGAAGAAGATATGGGCCGACGATCAGGGCCACGACGCCGACCCCGACGCCCATCCAATGTGGCCAACGCTGCCAGAGGCAAAGCTTGCAGGGCGCGTAGCCGAGGGCCTGAAAGATGTAGGCTCCGATCAGAAGGGCAAGCGAGCCCGCGGCGGCTAGAAGCATCAGATTGCGGCGTGTCATAGGAACCTCACGGCATAGAACCCACCGACAAGCAGGATCACGAAAAGGGTGAAAAGAAGACCGAGATACTTTTCGATGAAGAGACGGATCGGGTCGCCAAATTTCCACAAGAGGCCTGCCACTATGAAGAAACGAAGGCCACGCGCGACGATTGAAGCAACGATAAACACCGGGATCGAAAGCCCCGTCCAGCCCGACATGATAGTGATGACCTTGTAGGGAAAGGGTGTGACGCCTGCGACAAGCACAGCCCACGCGCCGTAGGCGTTGAAGCGTTCGTTGAAGGCGGCAACCGCGTCGGACTTGCCGTAAAAGTCGAAGATCGCCTGACCGATGGTGTCAAAAAGTGCGGCACCAATGAAATAGCCCAAAAGGCCGCCAAAGACAGACGCGACCGTCGCGACCAATGCGATGAGCCAGGCTTTACGCGGTTGGGCCAGGATCATCGGGATCATTATGATGTCCGGTGGGATCGGAAAGAAAGAGCTTTCTACGAAAGACACCGCCGCTAACGCCCAAAGCGCGCGGGGATGTGCGGACAGGGAAAGCGTCCAGTCGTATAGCCTTCGGATCATCTGCTCTGCCTTTTCTTAGGCGCAAGTCTAGGCCACGATTGGACTGTTGTCGTCAAGGGTTTGGAGTGCAGAACTCAGGCGCAATAGCGTGAGTGTGAAAGGGATTGTTATGAAGTGGCGTGGGCGTCGGAGCAGCAGACCTTTGGATCTTTGGTGCGTGGAGACATTGCTGAGGCGATGAATGCCGCCAAGCAGATCGGTGATGATATCTTGCAAAAGTTCGCGGGACGCGTGCTGCAGCTGCCTACCCTTACCCACGGCAAATCCGAGCAACGCCAGCGCTGGTTCGCCCGTGGATATGAAAGCGGAGAGATGCGCGCGTGCGATACCTTCATTGCGGAGCGTCTTTGGGCTTTTCGAGCCGGAAATCACGCGCTATGAGGACCTTGGTGCGCCCGAGTGGCGGAATGGTAGACGCAGCGGATTCAAAATCCGCCGCCGCAAGGCGTGGGGGTTCGACTCCCCCCTCGGGCACCACTTTTCTCTTTGTCAGAATTCTGCGCCATTGGTTCAGTCCTGATTTGGCGGCCTTTGCGCTTGCAAATTTATCCTCATCATGGCCTGAAAGGCGCATGAGAACCATAGCTTTAGCCCTGTTTACTGTGGCCTTTGCGGCGCGCCCTGCCGTTTCGGAAGAGGTGCTCTTGGCCGTCGCGTCGAACTTTGTGACCGCGGCCGAGGTCCTGGCCGAGTCGTTTGAAGCCGAAACGGGGCACTCCGCGGTGGTCAGCCACGGCTCGACCGGCACGCTTTATGCACAGATCGTGTCAGGCGCGCCGTTTGATGTGTTGTTATCCGCAGATGCCGCACGGCCAGCGCTTTTGCGAGATAGTGGCCTTGCGACGGCGGTTAGAACCTATGCCCTGGGGCGTTTGGTTCTGGTGTCGGGCAGCCCGATCGATCTGGAAAACGCGGAGGCTGCTTTTGAGGGGCAGCGCGTCGCATTGGCGGATCCGCTTGTGGCACCGTACGGAGCAGCCGCGATTTCGGTGATGGAGAATCTGGAACTCGACACGGCCACATTTCAGCCGATTTTGGTGACCAATGTCGGACAAGTTGCGACCCTTTATGTGACGGGCAATGCGCAGCTGGCGTTTCTGGCCGAGGCGCAAGTGCCGTTCATTGGCAGGGCTGAGGTTACACGATTGGAGGGGCTTTACTCCCCGATCCAGCAGGATGCAGCGTTTTTGGCGCGCGCAGGCGATAACCCTGCGGCGGTGGCGTTTTGGGCGTTTTTGGCATCGGATGTGGCGGCGCAGTTGATTGTGGCCAACGGCTACGATCTGGCACAATGACGGTATGGCCTGCGATATGGTTGACGCTGAAGCTGGCTTTTGTGACGACCGCTATTTTGCTTGCCGTGGCGTTGCCTTTGGCGTGGTGGCTGACAACGACACGCTCGAAGGTGCGACCTGTTGTCGAAGCGATCACGACGCTGCCTTTGGTTTTGCCGCCGACTGTGCTTGGCTTTTATTTGTTGATCCTGATGAGCCCTACAGCGCCGTTTGGGGCGCTTTGGTTAAGCGTTACAGGCGACACGCTGACGTTTTCGTTCACCGGCTTGGTGATTGCGTCTTTGGTGTATTCGCTGCCGTTTGCGGTGCAGCCGTTGCAGACGGCGTTCGCGTCCGTGCCGCGGCCCACGATGGATGCGGCAAGGACGCTTGGTGCGACACCGCGGGATGCGTTCTTGACGATTGCTTTGCCGCTTGCGCGCCGGGGGTTTTTGACGGCCGGGGTTTTGACTTTTGCTCATACCGTGGGCGAGTTCGGAGTTGTGCTTATGGTCGGCGGAAACATTCCGGGGCGCACACGGGTGATTTCGATAGAGATTTTTACCGCTGTTGAGACCCTAGATTATGCCACTGCACATCTTTTGTCGCTTGGGCTTTTGGTGTTTTCGTTCTGCGTTTTGATGCTTGTCTATGTGTTCAACCGGCGGGGGGGCGTGCGCGTTGCCTGACCGCCTGCATTTCCGACTGAAGTTGAAGCGCGGGCGTTTGTTCACGCTGGACGTCGAGGAAAGCTTGCCGTTGCAAGGGGTGACCGCGATCACCGGACCGTCGGGCAGCGGGAAGACATCACTTTTGCGCGCGCTTGCGGGGTTGGACTTGGACGTTTCAGGCGAGCGGCGTGTGTCGTTTTGCAATGCCGACTGGGACGGGCCGGGGGGGCATTTGCCCGCCCATGAGCGGCGAATCGGCTTTGTCTTTCAGGACCCCAACCTGTTTCCGCATCTGAGCGTTGCGGGCAACATTGGTTATGGCGCCAAGCGGCGGCAGGTTACGTCGTTTGATGCGATTGTCGACGCGCTTGATCTGGGGCCTTTGCTGGACCGGGGGATCGAAGGGCTGTCGGGGGGCGAAGCGCGCCGTGTGGGCTTGGCACGAGCTTTGGCGTCCAATCCGGCAGTGCTGTTTCTGGATGAGCCGATGACCGGTCTGGACAGCCAGCGCAAGTCCGAGTTCCTGCCTTACATCGCGCGCGCGGTGTCGCAAGCGCGCGTGCCTGCCCTTTATGTGAGCCATGCCAGCGACGAGATCGTAACCCTTGCCGACCGCGTTCTGGAACTTGGCGCAGGTCATATCACGGGATGGCGCACGGCGCCTATGCGATTGAACGCGCATGTAGTGGCCGAGACCAGTCCCGGCGTGGAGGTGCGTCTTGACGGCGCCGATGCGGACGGGCCGGGGGCGTCGATCCCTTTGGCGTTGCGTGCCTTGCCAGGAGAAGCAATCGGGATAGGGCTTCCTGTCGAGAGCGTTCACTTCAGTTTGCATCATCCGGGCGCGGGCTCGGCCATTATGGTCTTGCCGGTGACTGTGACGCGGCCTGCGGGCGCACGAGGACAGGCGGTTATCGATGTGCTTGGACAGTCCGTCACGGTGCCAGGCGTGGTGCGCGTTCCGAATGCAACGACGCTTTGGATGTCGATTTTGCGCGTGCTTCCACGCCCTATGGCGGGCGATTCGCGAACATAAGCGGAATTCCGCCCATCAATGAGCCGCTTTGGTTTCTATTGGTGCTTTGACGAAAACACTGACTGACCCGGCCTTCGCGACATAATTGCGCCCAATTGGGGACATGACGGATTTGTGAGTGTTTCTAATAACGGGACAATCAAGCTGGTGACTGGGAAGGACTTTTTCGTAGGGGATCCGTGTAGCGTGTTCGTTCCCTTAAGTTTTCCAGCTCCGGACAGTGTTTCTGTTTTGACATCAATAGCTTGATACATTGCCTTAAGCGCGTGCCGCATTTCGGATCGCGCATTGTGTGGTGGCGCCCTGAGTGCCCCAATGTGGCCGTTTTTGCTTTGGTCTTCAGGGCGGAAAGGATAACTTTTCCTTACCTCGCTGGGGGGTAGTGATGCGGCATGGGGGTGCCGCGCATGGCTTGCAGGACGTTCCTGCAGGTTGGGTATCGAGTGCTGCCGGTTGGCGGCGGGGATCGGTGCTCCCTGTGTGATTATTCGCCCTGTTGCCGGGCACCACGGGGATACACGCATCGATTCCCGTCACTTAACTCAATCGGTTGTTGCGAAGACCTGAGGACACCCCTCAGCGAGGCTTCGTACAATGACGACTTCACCGATTACACCATGTTTTACGCCGGGCACGTTGATTGCCACGGATTGCGGTCCTGTGCCAGTCGAAGCGCTTCGCCAGGGGAACCGCATCGTTACGCGCGACAACGGCCTGCGCCGGGTGCATTGGACCGGCAGGCGCGATGTGGATTATTCGGAACTGGCATTTGAGCCCGAGTTGGCGCCGGTCCTTGTGCGAGCAGGGGCCTTAGGGAACGGCCGGCCATACCGCGATATGATGGTCAGCCCGTCGCACCGATTTCTGATCTCGCAGGAGCAGTCGTTTCTTGCGATTGACGGCGACGAGGCCTTGGTCGCGGCACGTCATCTTATGGACGGGCGCATGGTGCGGTCAGCGGCCACCTTGGGGGTGAGTTACATTCATCTCTTGTGCGATGCGCATCAGGTGATCCTGGCGGATGGGGCGTGGACCGAGACGTTTCACCCCGATGATCAGCTCATGCGGGCACTTGGAAATTCCCAGCGGCGTGAAATATTGGATCTGTTCCCCGAGGTCGAAACCATCGGGGCTGCAACGCGGTTTCCGGCCGCGCGGGATGTAATCAAAGGGCTTTGACGTCTTCGCTTAACGCTCGGGGATGAGGCCTCGGGGGCTGAAGCGCAGGACCAGAAGTAGGATCAGGCCCATCGTCAACAAGCGCATGTGTGCGGCACTTTCCAACAGGTGAGCTTTCAGCCAGTAGCCGTCGGCCATTCCGGAGGTAATGAATTGGATGAAGGTGAGGCCAAAGGGCTCCACCATGACCCAGAGGTACCAGATGAGAAAACCGCCAAGGACCGAACCGAAGTTGTTCCCCGAGCCTCCGACGATGACCATGACCCAGATGAGAAACGTGAAGCGCAGCGGCTGGTAGGTCCCGGGTGTGAGTTGTCCGTCGAGCGTGGCCATCATCGCGCCTGCAAGTCCGCAAACGGCCGAGCCAAGGATGAAGATTTGCAGGTGCCGCGCGGTGACGTCCTTGCCCATGGCTTCGGCCGCGTCTTCATTGTCGCGGATAGCGCGCATCATGCGGCCCCACGGCGAAGCAAGAGCGGCCTGTGACAGCCACAACAGGATGATCAGGACGGTGATAAACAGGCCGGAGTAGGCGAGTTTTACGGTGATCGAAGACGCTGTGACGGGATCAAAGCCCCACGAGGTCATGCGCTCGACGAAGAAGGGATCGTTTTGCAGGTCGATCTCGTAGGGGACAGGGCGCGGAATGCCGATTACGTTTTTTACGCCGCGGCTGAGCCAATCTTCGTTCTTCATCATTGCAATGACGATCTCGGCAATGCCAAGGGTCGCGATTGCGAGGTAATCTGAGCGCAGACCAAGGGCGGTCTTGCCGATTAGCCATGCAGCACCGGCAGCGAAAAGCGCACCGACGGGCCATGAGAAAAGCACGGGAAGTCCGAGGCCACCGAGGTAGCCTGTTGCGGCTGGATTGACCTTTTCGATGGCGGCTGTCGCGGGATCCAGTACCGCTCGGTAGATGAAAAATCCGACAATAAGGATCGCAAGGACGACAAAAACTTTGGTGCGTCCCTTGGGCAATCGGCGCATGGCCTGATGGGCAGCGATGACTGTGGCTATGCCGAGGAGTAAAGCGGCGATAACGCGTAGGCCACCGGCGGCCCAGGCCTCGCTCACGGGGGGCATGGCGACAAGGACGGCGCCGAGACCGCCCAGGGCGACGAAGCCCATGACGCCGATATTAAACAGGCCCGCGTAGCCCCATTGCATGTTCACCCCAAGCGCCATGATGGCCGAGATCAGACCCATGTTGACGATGCCGAGCGCGACGTTCCAGCTTTGGAAAAAGCCGGTCGCGGCGATCAGGCCAAAGACCACGAAAAACAGGATGATGTCGCGTGGAAGAAGGGTCATATCGATTTCCCCTGAAAGAGACCGGTCGGCTTGAACAACAGGACGATGACAAGAATCGCGAAGCTGACGGCGAACTTATAATCGGTCGATAGAAGCTGGACGAGGCTGTTGGGCTCCCATGCTTCAGGCAGAAGGTATCCAGCGACCTTTTTGAAGGCGTAGGTGACGGTGACTTCTGAAAACGCGATGACGAAGCCGCCCGCGATGGCACCAAGGGGATTCCCCAGGCCTCCGACGATTGCTGAGGCGAAGATCGGCAGAAGAAGTGAGAAATAAGTAAATGGTTTGAAGGACTTATCGAGACCATAGAGGACGCCTGCGGTGGTGGCAAGGGCTGCAACGATGATCCATGTGATCATCACCACGCGTTCCGGGTTGATGCCTGAAAGCAGGGCGAGGTCTTCATTGTCGGAGAACGCGCGCATAGATTTTCCGGTGCGCGTTTTGTTCAGGAACCAGAACAACAATAACACTACGATAATGGCGACAACGACCGTTAGGGCAGCGGTGGATTTGATTGCAAGGCCTTCGCTGAGACCCGTCTTTTCCTTGAAATCGCGCGCTGTAATGATGAACCGTGCGCCATCTGCGAAGCGTTGATCGTCGGGGCCGATAATGAAACGAACAAGGCCGTTCATGATGAACATAACACCCATCGACACGATCACAAGTATCACCGGGGCTGCCTTTTGTTCGCGGTAGAATTTGTAGACCAGCCTATCCGTTGCTAGCACCAAAAGCGCTGTTCCTGCGATCCCGATGGGCAGGGCTAGGAGCGCTGTCGGGAAGACACCAAGGTTAATTCCGAGGCTTTGCAGACCCCATGTCGCAAGGATTGTTACCATCGCACCAAACGCCATCGTGTCGCCGTGGGCGAAGTTAGAAAACCGCAGGATGCCGTAGATCAACGTCACGCCAAGTGCGCCTAGCGCAAGCTGGCTGCCATAGACGATGGCAGGGACAATGACAAAGTTGGCAAGGGCCACAATTGCGTTCAACAGGTCGATCATATAGCTTCCGTTCCGGTCGCGTTGTTCAGAAAGTATAGGCCACGCGGTGCGATATCACGCCGAGATGGCTTCACGAGGTTGAGGGGATGATCTGGATTTGCATCACTACCCCCCAAGGAATGAGCGGCGGACTTCTGGATCATCGAGGAGGGCTTTTCCGGTGTCTGTGAACGCATTGCGTCCCTGCACCAAAACGTAGCCTTTATCGGCGATCTCAAGCGCCTGCCGCGCGTTTTGCTCGACCATCAGGATCGAAATGCCCGTGTGGGCCACCTCGATAATCCGGTCAAAAAGTTCATCCATAACGATAGGGCTGACGCCCGCTGTCGGTTCGTCCAGCATCAGGACTTTGGGTTTGGTCATCAACGCGCGGCCCACGGCCACTTGCTGGCGCTGGCCGCCGGACAATTCGCCTGCGGGCTGAAGCCGTTTTTCGCGCAGGATGGGGAACAGATCATAGACCTGTTCCATCGTTGTCGCGATATCGTCCCGGCGTAGGAAGGCCCCCATTTCAAGGTTCTCTTCGACAGTCATCGACGTGAAGATGTTCGAGGTTTGCGGCACGAAGGCCATGCCTTTGGCGACGCGGGCTTGCGGTGTGAGGCGGGTGATGTCTTCGCCGTCAAGACGAACAGCGCCTTCGCGGACGTTCAGCATTCCAAAGACGGCTTTCATCGCAGTGGATTTGCCCGCGCCGTTCGGGCCAACGATCACGGCAATCTGGCCCTTGTCGACGGAGATGGTGCAGCCGTGAAGGATGTCCGCGCCGGTGCCGTAGCCGCCGGTCATGTCGTCCCCGATAAGAAAGGGCTGGCCTTCGCGCGTGCCGGGACGCCCTTCGGTTTCGCTGCCGTAGGATTTCAACGTGCCAGGGGGCTTTGGATTGGCGATGGACTTGTCTTTGTTGCCACGCGCGTTCTGATAAGGGTTGTCGCTCACGCGCCGGCCTCTGCTTTGACTTTGTTTTTGAGGCCTGTGCCAAGGTAAGCCTCGATGACTTGTTCGTTGGATTTGATCTCTGCCATTGTTCCTTCGGCCAGGACTTTTCCTTCGGCCATGACGATGATGGGATCACAAAGGCGGCCAATGAAATTCATGTCATGTTCGATGACACAGAAGGTATAGCCGCGTTCTTCGTTGAGACGCTTGATGGCGTCCGCGATGGTATTGAGAAGGGTGCGGTTCACGCCTGCGCCGACCTCGTCCAAAAAGACAATCTTGGCGTCGACCATCATGGTCCGCCCAAGTTCAAGTAGCTTCTTCTGGCCACCCGAAAGGTTGCCTGCTTTCTCGTTTTTCAGATGATCAATGGTAAGAAATTGAAGGACTTCATCGGCCTTCTTCACAAGGGCTTTCTCGTCTTCGATAATCTGCTTTCGGCCAAGCCAGGCATTCCAGATAGTCTCGCCGGATTGGTTGCCGGGCACCATCATCAGGTTTTCGCAAACTGTCATTGAAGAGAATTCATGGGCGATCTGAAAAGTGCGAAGAAGCCCTTTGCGGAATAGCTCGTGTGGGGGCAAGCCAGTGATGTCTTCGCCATCCATGTAAACGCGCCCAGACGTCGGGGGTAGGCGGCCTGCAATCACATTGAAAAGTGTGGTCTTTCCCGCTCCATTCGGACCAATCAGTCCGGTGATGGAACCTTTCTTGATCTCCAGCGTTGACCCGTCGACCGCATGAAAGCCGCCAAAGTGTTTGTGAAGGTCGTCAACGACGATCATGTTTCTTTTCCCATGCCCGAACGCTGCCCTTTTCTATCCCGTCCAGGTGGATTCATCCGGGCGGGTGTTAAGTATTTATGAAACGGCCCGGGGGTTGACCGGGCCGTTTCATGCTTTTTCAGATCAGCGATACTTCGCGGTGACTTCTGCGCCGCCTTCGTAGTTGATCTGGCGGTAGTTGCCGGCACTTTCGCCCGGTCCGATCAATTCGACCGCCGACGCGCCGACGTAGTCGATTTCGCCGCCATTCGCGAGGATCTCTAGCGCCTTGCCGAGCTCGCCCGGGAAGATTTGCTCGCCCGGTGCGTTCGCGACGTTCATGACTTCGTTCTTGAACTCGGCCGAGTCAGACGAACCAGCCGCTTGCATGGCAAGCATGATAAGCGCCGCGGCGTCATAGCTTTCGGGTGAGAACGGTCCACTTGGGTTGAACGCATCACCTACTAGATCGACATACATCTTCGATCCTGGACTATCGGTGCCTGGAATGTTGCCGGTCGAGCCATCAATTTCTGAACCAAAGTTGGAGACCAGAGTATCGCTGACCATACCGTCTGGGAAGTGAAACGTGTCGAAGGCGCCAGAGTCAAGCGCAGCTCGAACTATACCTGTACCGCCGCCGTCAACATAGCCAGCAACGACGAGACGCTCGCCACCGGCTGACGCCAAGGCGCCGACTTCTGCGGTGTAGTCTGCTTTGCCGTCTTCATGGGCTGCGTTGATCGTGACCGTGCCGCCTGCTTCTTCGTAGGCAGCCTGGATCGCGTCGGCAAGACCCTTGCCGTAATCGTTGTTGGTATAGGTAACGGCAACTTCTCCAACGCCCTCTTCAAGCAGAATGTCGGTGATAACCTGACCCTGACGCGCATCGGAAGGGGCTGTGCGGAAGAACAGACCGTTGTCTTCTGCGGTCGTAAGACCTGGCGATGTGGCCGATGGCGATAACATCACGATGCCGTTTGGGATCGCAACGTTTTGCAGAATGGCACCTGTCACGCCAGAACAATCCGCACCCATGATCGCATTTACGCCATCGCTGGTAACAAGACGTTCTGCGGCAGCGGTGGCTGCGCCGGCGTCAATACAAGTCGAATCCGCTCGCACAGGCGTGACGGTCGCGCCACCAAGCAGTTTGCCCGATGCATTCACTTCGCTGATTGCCAGTTCTGCGCCATCCCCCATGTCCGGTGTTATCGATTCAAGCGGGCCCGTGAAGCCGAGGATGATACCGATTTTGATCTCTTCGGCGTGAGCGTCTGCAAAGGCGGAGCCCGCACACAGTGCGGTCGCGGCCGAAGCCATTAGTAGTTTTTTCATTTTTTTATCTCCCTGATGAGAACTATTGTTCCGAAAAAGACAATAGGGAAGAAAATCATAATGAAAAGGGGCACACCTAAGACTTCCGTGACGTAAAACCTGTGCGTGAAATTTGGTTTCTCCACACTAGCTGTTTATCTTTGTTGAAATAAAGGAGACGTCCACCATGGTCAGGTTCGTAGCTATCCTCGCCGTCTGTTGCGTTGGTACGGCCGGTGCCGCGTTTGACACGTCGTCGGGGCAAGTGCGTGTCGCGCCGATTGTGAATGGTCTGGATGAGCCATGGTCGTTCGGATTTCTGCCCGATGGGCGGCTGCTGATTACAGAACGCGAAGGCATTTTGCTGCTGGTCGATGACGACATAACACAGGTAGCAGGACTGCCAGAAATTGCGGATGTCGGGCAGGGCGGTCTTCTGGATATTCTGATCCCGCGCGATTTTGCACAACGTCGTGAGATTTTCATGAGCTATGCCAAGCCGCAGGGACGGGGTGCGGGCACGGCGCTTATGCGCGCGCGTCTTTCCAAGGACGGCGGTCGTTTGTCTGAAGTAACGACTATCTTCGAGATCGAGCCCAGCACATCGGGTGGTCAACACTTCGGATCGCGCATTGTCGAAGCGCCGGATGGAACGCTCTTTTTAACTATCGGTGATCGCGGCGCGCGCGATACGGCGCAGGATTTGTCGATCGAGACCGGATCGGTCGTGCGGGTGAACCGTGACGGCTCGGTGCCTAGGGACAATCCGTTTGTGGGTCAGGACGGTGCACAGCCTGAAATCTGGAGCTTTGGCCATCGCAACCCGCAAGGCGCAGCACTTGATCTTGCCGGTAACCTTTTGGTTGTCGAGCACGGGGCACGTGGCGGCGACGAAGTAAACAGGGTGAAAAAGGGAGCGAATTTCGGCTGGCCGGTGATTTCATACGGACAGCATTATTCCGGTCGGTCAATCGGCGAGGGCACGGCCAAGGACGGATTGCAGCAGCCGGATTTTTTTTGGGATCCGTCGATGGCGCCTTCGGGAATGATGATTTATTCCGGTGCGCTTTGGCCGGAATGGCGCGGTGACATCTTTGTTGGATCGCTGAAATTCGACTATATTTCACGGCTGGACGGCACCCCCATGACAGAGGTCGAACAACTCACCGGCGACGAAACCCTCCGGGTCCGTGATGTGCGCGAGGGTCCAAACGGTGGAATTTGGTTTCTAAGTGTTGGCAATGGCACTCTTTATCGCATGACCCCAAACTGAACGAAGGTCTTTGGATCCCGAAAATCCCCGCCGGAAGCAAGTAAATTATCCCATCGCGTCGAAAGCCGAGGGCTTTGAACTAGACCGAAAGCCGTGCGGCCTGCGCACCGCGTTCGCGGTAGGGTGTGGTGTCGTACTGCGCGCGGTAGCATTTTGAAAAATGCGAAGGCGAGGCAAAGCCGCAGGCAAGGGCGACGTTGATCACGCTCATATCAGTTTGCATCAAAAGGTTGCGCGCCTTTTGCAGCCTTAGTTCCATATAGTAACGCTTTGGGCTGCGGTTTAGATATCGACGAAACAGTCGTTCCAACTGGCGCGTCGACATGCCGACATCTTTGGCAAGTATGGACGGGCTGATGGGTTCCTCGATATTGGCTTCCATCATCTGGATGACGGCCGATAGCTTCGGATGACGCACGCCGATGCGGGTGGGGACAGACAGACGCTGCGTGTCCTGATCCGTGCGGATCGTCGTATAGATCAACTGGTCTGCCACGGCGCTCGCAAGGGTCTCGCCGTGATCGTCGGCGATGAACTTCAGCATCAGGTCGATCGACGCCGTGCCACCCGCGGTGGTAAATGTGCTGCCGTCGACCACGAAAACGGATTTGGTTAGAGTGACGTCTTCAAACTCTTCGACGAAGCTGTCCTGATTTTCCCAATGTATCGTCGCGCGCTTGCCGTCTAAGAGGCCCGCCTTGGCCAGCGAGTATCCCGCCGTGCACAGACCGCCCATTTTGGCACCACGTCGCGCTTCGCGCCGAACCCAGTTCAACAGCTTTTTGGTTGTCGCATTTGCAACATCGATGCCGCCACACAGCACCACGGTGTCGTCGCGGCCGACTTCAACAAAATCGCTATCCAGACGAAAGGCTGTGCCGGCAGAGCAACAAGCCGTATCGCCGCCTTCGCCAATTATGCTCCATTCATAAAGCGGTTTGCCGGACATACGGTTGGCAATGCGGAGACTTTCAACCGCGCAGGCGAAGCAAAGCAGGGTAAACTGATCAAGAAGGACGAACACAAAACGGCGCGGCTTGTCCCCGGTGCTTTGGATGTCAATTGTCTGGACTGCGGCATCGCCCATTTGTGGTTCCCATCGCATGTATTCTACCACCGAAACACCATTTCAGAGGGCGCGGCAAGGGACGCTGGTCGCGTTTTCCGACAGGATTTGTCGCGAACAGGGCTCGCTCGGCGGCAAATCCCGGTTTTCAACCCCTCGCTGCTGCCCTATAAGCCATTCTCGCAATGTGGATATTGTTGTTTTCGAGGACGAACAGATGAGCGATTGGCAGAAAACCGGATGGCGCGCAAAACCCCGGGTGCAAATGCCTGATTATATGGACGCGGGCGCTTTGGCTGAGGTTGAGGCGCGTCTTGGGTCGTATCCGCCGCTTGTCTTTGCGGGCGAAGCGCGCCGTTTGAAGCGTGAATTGGGCGCGGCTGCGCGTGGTGAGGCATTCCTTTTGCAAGGCGGCGACTGCGCCGAGAGCTTTGCCGAATTTTCAGCTGACAACATTCGCGACACGTTCAAAGTCATGTTGCAGATGGCGATGGTTCTGACTTACGGCGCGAAGGTGCCTGTGGTGAAGGTTGGCCGGATGGCGGGGCAGTTTGCTAAGCCACGCTCGGCCCCGACCGAGGTGAAGAACGGCGTTGAGCTTCCGTCCTACCGTGGTGATATCGTCAACGAGCTGGAATTTTCCGAAACGGCACGCCGTCCTAGCCCAGACAAGATGCTGCGCGCTTACACGCAGGCGGCGGCGACTCTGAACCTTTTGCGCGCGTTTTCAACCGGTGGTTTCGCCGACATTCACCACGTCCACAGCTGGACGCTTGGCTTCGCCGAAGGTGTCGATGCCGAGCGCTATCGCGATATGGCTAATCGCATTCAGGACACCATCGACTTCATGGCTGCTGCTGGTCTGACGGCTCAGACGAACCACGAATTAAGCCAGGTCGATTTCTACACAAGCCACGAAGCTTTGCTTTTGGAATACGAGGAGGCTTTGACGCGGATCGATTCCACGTCCGGCCAGTGGCTGGCGGGGTCGGGTCATATGATCTGGATCGGCGACCGCACGCGTCAGCCAGACGGCGCGCATGTGGAATTTGCCAGCGGTGTTCAGAATCCGATCGGACTGAAGTGTGGTCCGACCACAACAGCTGAGGATCTGAAGATCCTGATGACCAAGCTGAATCCGACCAATGAGGATGGGCGTCTGACACTGATTGCGCGTTTTGGTGCGGGTAGCGTGGGCGATCACTTGCCGCGTCTGTTGAAGACGGTGAAGGAAGAGGGCGCGAACGTGCTTTGGTCCTGTGATCCGATGCATGGTAACACGATCAAGTCGTCGACGGGCTATAAAACGCGACCCTTTGAAAGCGTTCTTCGAGAAGTGCGTGAGTTCTTTCAGGTGCATGGCGCCGAGGGCACTGTTCCGGGTGGCGTGCATTTCGAGATGACTGGGCAAGACGTGACCGAATGTACGGGTGGTGTGCGTGCTGTTAGCGACGAGGACTTGTCCGACCGTTACCACACAGCGTGCGATCCGCGTCTGAACGCGTCGCAAGCGTTGGAGCTTGCCTTCCTTGTGGCCGAGGAACTTAGCGCTCGGCGCGCAAGCGCGATGTCGGCAGCTGTTGGCTGAAACGTCACTCATAAATGCAAGAAAGGCCCGCCAGTTAAGCGGGCCTTTTTCATTCTGGTTCGGTGTGATCATTCCTGATCAATAAATGTGTTGTCGGTGACAAGGCGCAGATGTGCACCCTTTTCTTGGGGGGAAATTGTGCGTTTTGCAGGGTACGGAGCGTCTGGCTTTTCAGGGGACGATGCCAGCGGTGTGCACTGAATGCGGTTTTGATCGTCGGTTTCGGAAGCCTGGCGCAATTGAGTGACGTCGTGGTCGGCAAAACCCACCAGACCGCATCTGCTTTGGCCGGTGATCTGAAGCTTGCGGGCGCTGCGGCCGATGTCGCCGGACATCACGACGACGCCAAGTGCGCGACTGATCTCGCCTAGGTCACTTCGCAAAGGCAATAACACCATGTCACCAGTAAGCTCGGCCCGTCCAAATCCTTTAGCTGCGCCTAGTTTCATCCCCACGACTGATGGATCATCAAAATCAGACTGGATGGCGTCCGACAGCTTCTCGCGCGAGGCTGGTTTGAAAATTTCGAAGCCGGAAGGCCACGTACTTCTTTCCCCATTAGATCCGTCAGATATGAGCCCGCAAGGCGGATCCGCGCCAGCCCGGTCGAGATACTATCAAGAACATACACATGCGCCAAAGAGCCTTGCAGAAATTGCGGAGAAATTCGCTTCATTTGGGCGCAAGGCGTCCTACTCGCATGTCTTCCCAGCGTGCTTCTCGCTGCGCCAGAATGGGCCCCACATTGCGCCCTAATCGCCGTAAATTCTACAACCTGATCGCCGTTTTGATTGTCGCCACCACTACCTTTATCGCGATATGCCATCTTCCACGCTTTCCCGGAGCGCGTATTGTTCGCTCCGACCCTCTCTGTTACCCACAATTCGACGATGTCAGGAAGTGCGGGTCGGTTCCGCCTCTTTCTTACCAAAAGGTTAATGGCGATGGCTGAGGCACAAGACAGCGGCGAGTCGGTCGGGCTTCGCTCGATGACGGGCTTTGGTCCGCTGAATGGCGCGTTCGCGGACTGGTCTTTCAGTGGCGACGTGCGGGCCGTGAACGGGCGCGGGCTTGATATGCGGTTTCGGGCGCCGGACTGGATTGAGGGGCTTGAGCCAATCCTGCGCAAGGCGGTACAGGCGCGTGTGTTGCGCGGTAGTGTGACGGTGTCGATCCGGTTGCAGCGCGAAGAGGCAGTGCCTGAGTTGCGTCTGAACGAGGCCCAGTTTGCCGCGACCCTTGAGCTGTTGACCCATATCGAAGCCGGTGCGTCGGCGTATGGTCTGGCGTTGGTGCCAACCAAAGCAAGTGACATCGCAGCCATGCGCGGCGTGGTCGAGCAACGCGAGGGAGGCAATGGTGACACTGGCGCGTTGCGGGCCGCGATTGCTGCAGCCTTTGATGCCGCATTGCAGGCCTTTGACGCAGATCGCGCCCGCGAGGGTGCGGCTTTGAGCGATGTGTTGTTTAAGCAATTGGACGAGGTCGAACGTTTGCGCACAATAGCGTTGACGGCTGCGGGCGTGCGGGCAGATGCGGCGCGGGCGGGGCTGGAGCGCAATCTGGCCAGGCTTTTGGAGGCAACGGAGGTGCCGGACGAAACGCGGCTGGCACAGGAGTTGGCGCTGATTGCAGTAAAGACGGATATCACCGAGGAACTGGACCGGTTGACAGCGCATGTGGCGGCGGCGCGGTCTTTGCTGGTTACGCAAGGCCCCGTCGGGCGCAAGCTTGATTTCCTGATGCAGGAGTTCAACCGCGAGGCAAACACGTTGTGTTCCAAGGCTCAGTCAACCGAGATGACGGCCATCGGGCTTGACCTGAAAGCGGTCATCGACCAGATGCGCGAGCAGGTTCAGAATATCGAATGAAGGGGCAGGGATGACAGACAGGATTGTTATGGCTCGGCGGGGGCTTCTGATCATTCTGTCCTCGCCTTCGGGTGCGGGGAAGTCGACATTAGCGGGCCGATTGCGAGAATGGGACACGGATATCCGGTTTTCTGTTTCGGCCACCACGCGGGTAGCACGAACCGGCGAGCAGGACGGGCGCGAGTATACTTTCGTAGAAGAAGCCGCCTTTAGGGCAATGGTGCGAGACAACGAGATGCTGGAGCATGCTTTCGTGTTCGGCAACTTTTATGGCTCGCCGCGTCGTCCTGTGCAGGCCGCAATCGAGGCCGGGGCGGATGTGCTTTTTGACATTGATTGGCAGGGCGCGCAGCAAATTGCGAATTCGCCGCTAGCGCCGCATGTTTTGTCGATCTTCCTTTTGCCTCCGTCGATCACTGAACTTCAGCGGCGCCTGGAAACGCGCGGGCAGGACGATGCAGATGTGATTGCCAAAAGGATGACGCGCAGTTGGGACGAGATTTCGCACTGGGACAGTTATGACTATGTGCTGGTGAACGATAGTCTTGATGCGACCGAAGAACGCCTTCATACGATCATCACAGCTGAACGTCTGCGGCGCACGCAGCAGCCCGGATTGATGGGCCATGTGCGCAAGTTACAGCACGAGTTTGAGGACAGCGCATCTTGACTTTGTATGCTTTGGACAATGTATCGCCGGTGTTGCCGGAAGATGCCGACTTCTGGGTTGCGCCTGATGCCAATGTTATCGGGGATGTGGTGATCGAAAGCGGAGTGTCGATCTGGTTTGGCGCCACGCTTCGCGGAGATACCGAGCGGCTTCGCGTGGGAGCGGGAAGCAACATTCAGGAAAACACTGTTGTGCATGCGGATCCGGGTTTTCCGGTGGTGATTGGTGCGAACTGCACGATTGGCCACAAGGCTATGATCCATGGCTGCGAGATTGGTGATGGATCATTGATCGGGATGGGGGCCACGGTTTTGAATGGCGCGAAGATTGGCAAGGGTTGCTTGATCGGCGCAGGCGCGCTTGTGACCGAGGGCAAGGTTATTCCCGACGGCAGTCTTGTGATGGGGATGCCGGGGAAGGTGGTGCGCGACCTGGACGCGGATGCGCAGGCCACTCTTTTGGTTTCGGCCGAGAATTACCGCAAACGGATGCGGCGGTACCGGGCTGGTCTGACGCCTCTGGATTAAGAAATACATAGGAGATCGGCCATGTCTGACACACCGTCAAAGCCCTTTCGCACGCCTTGGCCGGGAAGCGTAAGCCGCCCCGTCGTCAATCCTTTGCAGCCGTCTGTTGTCTATGCCTCTGGCGATCCGGACGAGTTGGACTCGCAGTACGAAGGCGGTGCGAAGGGCTATACCTATGCCCGCGAGGGTCATCCGAACGCGGAAGTTCTGGGGCAAATGATAGACGCCATGGAAGGCGCGTCCGGCGGTGTCGTGACCGGCTCGGGCATGGGCGCTGTGACGGTGGCGTTGCTTGGTTCAGCGAGCGCGGGCGATCATGTGCTTGGGGCGGATCAGCTTTATGGGCGATCGCTTCGGCTGATGACTGAGGAATTGCCGCGCTTTGGGATTGCGACGTCTCTGGCGAATCCGACGGATGTTGTGGCCTTTGAGGCGGCGATCCGGCCCGAGACGAAGTTAATTCTGATCGAAACAGTGTCGAACCCGACCCTTCGGGTGGCGGATGTTGACGGGATTATCGCTCTGGCCAAGGAGCGCGGGATACTTGTGGCGATTGACAACACGTTTCCAACGCCGCGCGGATGTCGGCCTTTGTCGCGGGGGGCGGATATTGTCATCCATTCGGTGACCAAGTTGATGGCGGGACATTCGGATGCAACCCTTGGATATGTCGCGACCAGAGATCCGGCACTTTCGGCGCGGTTTTTGACGCTTGCGGTCAGCATGGGATTTACCGCGTCACCGTTTGATTGCTGGCTGGCCGAGCGCGGGCTTTATTCGTTCGATTTGAGGTATGATCGCTGCACTGCAACTGCGGCACGGCTTGGGGATGCTCTTGGGGTTTTACCGGGGGTGGTGCGTGTTCTATACCCCACACGGCACGATCATCCCGATCACAATCGCAGCGCGACGCTGCTTGGCGGTGAGGGTGGGCATATGGTGAGTTTTGAGATCGAAGGCGGGCGGGAGGCCGCCAACGCATTTGTGCGTAACGCCGAGGGGCTGAACTTTGCGCCGACCCTTGGCGATGTCGCTACGACGATCAGCCATCCCGCGACGTCCTCGCACCGTGCACTAACGCCTCAGGCGCGGGCAGAGATCGGAATTTCGGAAGGCTTCTTCAGGATTTCAGTCGGCTGCGAACCGGCCGACGCGCTTATCGCGACTTTTGAGAAAGCCATACGCGCCGCCATCGCGGTCTGATCATCACTCGATCAGGATGCCAAAGTCGAGTCCTGGGTAAAGGCGTTTGATCTCGCGTTCGGCATTTTCGGACTCGGAAGTTCACGGGATAGAGCCCGATACTTACCTTTGTATCCATGGCTGCCTAGAATCTGCGCAAGGTCGTTGCAGTCAAAACGTCTGGAAAGCGCGGGCGATATCACGACTGTCGGCCAAAGGTGTTCAAGTAAGCCATCCGCGACCTCGCAATCGCCACGAACTGAGCGCTCGAGATCTGGGGGAACTGGTGGCCGCTTTGCAGCCATTCTTCAGGTTCGACCACAGCCAGTATAGCAACTGTCTGATCACCCAAGCCGCTAAGTGACGCGGCATCTAGGCGGCTTAATTTTAAAGGTTAAGAGCTCATGCTTTTTTACCCGTTGTTTTGCCAACTCAGTTATTGAAAACATTCGTCCTGCATTTTTTCCCTGTTCACGATAATCAAGATAAAACCTTGTTGGAGGAAAGAAATACCTCAGGGGGAGGAAATCATGAAGGTACCCGTTTAAGTTGTATACTTGATCAAACTCCGGCTTTACAAACTAAAATCAGACCGTGACAAGCCACTAGAAGCCGGAAATTTAAGCGTTTTTTGATCTGGATAGGGGAATTGCCATGCAAGAGTTTGTCGATGCCTTGCCGCTTCCGGCGATTGTTGTTGGACGCGACGAGCGGCTTTTGGCGGCGAATGCGCAGGCGATCCAATTGTTCGGACGCGGGGTTCTGGGGCGACATTACATAACCTCATTCCGCCAGCCTGTTTTGCTGGACGCGATCGAGCAGGTCATGTCGGATGGTAAATCCAGACAAGCACGTTACCTTTCGACCGAAGCGCGGCGCGACAAGACTTGGGCAGTGCATCTTGCGATGATGGGGGCGGATCGCCCTATGCTTATCACCTTCGAGGATCAAACGGCGACGGAAGAAGCCGGGACGATGCGCCGGGATTTCGTGGCCAATGTCAGCCATGAGTTGCGCACGCCTTTGACGGCGCTGATCGGTTTTATCGAAACACTCCGCGGTGCCGCAAAGAACGATCCGGCAGCACAGGCGCGGTTCCTTGAGATCATGGACCGCGAGGCGGTGCGGATGAACCGGTTGGTTGAAGACTTGATGTCTCTGAACCGGGTAGAGGCAACCGAGCGCATTCGACCCTTGGATCTTGTTGATCTGACATCGATTGCGCGATCCGTCATTCACGCCCTAGAGCCACTGGCAGCCGAGCGCGGCATGACGATCGTGCACGAGAACCTTGAAGATGCCGCGCGGCTTCCGGGCGATGCGGATCAATTGGCGCAAGTCATCACCAACCTTGTCGAGAACGCGTTGAAGTATTCG
The DNA here is from genome assembly GCF_057460485.1 of Boseongicola sp. Lineage (NCBI taxonomy): Bacteria > Pseudomonadati > Pseudomonadota > Alphaproteobacteria > Rhodobacterales > Paracoccaceae > Boseongicola > Boseongicola sp. Next base: position 3,595 of record NZ_JBVCWP010000019.1, on the reverse strand, counting down.
GGGTTTGGCAAGAAGGTGACCTTGCGCATGGAGACGGTCGACAATCATCCAATGACTCGCGGGCCTTCGGCGAGCTTGTCGGTGATTGATACCGGGGATGGCTTTAATCCTGAGTTGATTCCGCGCCTGACCGAGCGATTCTACCGAATCGATAATCATAGATCGCGCGAACTTGGGGGGACGGGTCTTGGCTTGGCTATTGTGAAGCACATTATTAACCGCCATCGCGGTCGACTGCGGATTGAAAGCGCTCCGGGCCAAGGTTCTGTTTTTACCGTCATTTTACCGACTAAAGTGTCGATCTGAGCAGACCTCGCAGCGGTTTTTTGACCCTGTTTTTAGATAAATTTTGGACTTCATAAAACTGTTACACAACTGTCGCAAAAGCTTCAGCAGCACCCCATAGAACGGCGCCAAGGCCGCGTGGGGCGGTCCGGAACTTTCTTAAGGAGAAAAGCCCATGCTGAATGCGAAGCTTACAGTTTCGACTATCGCAATTCTTACAGTCTCTGCGACTGCCGCTGCTGCCCGTGATCAGGTGCAAGTCGCCGGATCCTCGACCGTGCTTCCATACGCTTCGATCGTCGCCGAATCTTTCGGTGAGAACTTTGATTTCCCAACACCGGTTGTTGAATCCGGTGGCTCGTCCGCAGGCCTCAAGCGCTTCTGCGAAGGCGTTGGCGAAAATACAATCGATATCGCAAACGCATCGCGCAAAATTCGCGAAGGCGAAGTTGCAGCTTGTGCAGATGCCGGCGTGACCGACATAATCGAAGTGCGCATCGGCTATGATGGCATCGTGTTCGCCAGCCAGATCGACGGTCCAGCTTATACAGCTTTCACTGAAGATCATTGGTACATGGCGCTTGCCGAGCAGGTCTTTATGGACGGCGAAATCACAGCGAACCCGTTCACAATGTGGAACGAGATCGACCCGAGCCTGCCAGCCGCTGAAATTCAGGCGTTCATTCCCGGCACCAAGCACGGAACACGCGAAGTGTTCGAGGAAAAGGTGCTTTTGGTTGGCTGTGACAACTCCGGCGCCATTGGAGGCATGATATTAGCAGGCATGAGCGAAGATGACGCGGAAGACGCGTGCATGAACGTGCGCACTGACGGCCGCTCGGTCGATATCGACGGCGACTACACCGAGACATTGGCGCGTATCGACGCCAACTCGAACGGTGTGGGCGTGTTTGGGCTCGCGTTTTATGAGAACAACACCGACAAGCTGAAGGTTGCGACAATGTCCGGCATCGCGCCTTCGACAGAGACGATCTCAACTGGTGAGTACCCTGTGTCGCGTCCTTTGTACTTCTACATCAAAGCCGCACACATCGGCGTCATCCCAGGCCTCAAAGAGTTCGCATCGTTCTTCGTTGCCGACGAGATTGCTGGTCCGGACGGCCCGCTTGCTGAGTACGGTCTGGTATCCGATCCGGTTCTGGTGGAAACACAGATCATGATCGAAGCCGAAGAGACCATGGGCTGGGGCAGCTAACTTGATAAAGCTACCGGGGGAGGGCTCTTTTGTGCCCTCTCCCTTTTTTCCTGACCCGAGGGCGTCATGCCGCTAATCTGGCTAATTGCAATCATTTTCGCACTGGCGGTTCTTGGCTTTGTCATGGGACGCGGACGCGCTGTGGCCTCGGCTGGTGGGGACACGCGCGGGCTACATTCCCTGCCATCGTACTACGGTTGGAACGTGGCGTTGACGGTGATGACCCCGGCGTTTGGATTGCTTGCCCTGTGGCTGCTCATCCAGCCCATGTGGATTGAGAGCCGGGTTTCGGCGCAACTGCCCGAAAATGCAATTTCGGAAACCTCGACGCGCGAGCTTGTTATGAGCGATGTGCGTCGTGTGGCGGAAGGCCTTGAGGCGATTAATGCGCCTTTTGGTGGGGCTGATCCTGTCGTCAATGATGCCTATTTGGCGGACCTGCGAGAGCAAATAGGCTCTGTTGGCGTTGCCCTTGGCTCCGACATTACCGTCGGTGTCTACGACGCCGCTCGGTCGTTCCGCACGCTGTCCGGATGGGGCGGCACCGCGATGTCTGTTGTCGCATTTCTGACCGCACTGGGCGGATTTTCTGTGTCGTACATGGTGACGAATAAGGACTTCCGCGCGCGCAATACGGTCGAGCGTAGAATTTTGTTGGTACTGATTGCCGCCGCATCCATCGCCATTTTGACAACATTGGGTCTGGTTCTCTCAATGTTGTTTGAGGCGCGCAACTTCTTTGCGGCGCATCCGTGGCAGGACTTCTTTTTCGGCACAAAATGGGCACCAGATTTCCGGGGCAATTCGGAATTGGCCATTCTACCTTTGCTTTGGGGCACGTTGTATATCTCGGTCATAGCGCTTTTGGTGGCAGTACCTGTGGGTTTGTTCGCCGCGATATTTCTGTCCGAATACGCGTCAATTCGGGTGCGGTCTTTGACAAAACCCGCGATCGAGGTTTTGGCCGGTATCCCGACGATTGTGTATGGCTTGTTCGCGCTGATCACCGTTGGACCGATGCTTCGGGACTACTTTGCTTTGCCACTGGGGCTTGGGCAAAGTTCGTCTTCGGTGATAACGGCCGGTTTGGTCATGGGCATTATGTTGATCCCGTTTGTGTCTTCGTTGTCTGACGACATTATTAATGCGGTGCCGCAGTCGATGCGTGATGGATCCTACGCGCTGGGAGCGACGCAATCCGAGACGATCCGTCAGGTCGTTGTGCCGGCAGCCTTGCCGGGGATTGTGGGCGCAGTTTTGTTGGCGGCGTCGCGCGCAATTGGCGAGACGATGATTGTTGTGCTTGGGGCAGGGGCCGCGGCAGCGCAGTTTGATCGGGGCTTGGGTGAACTTGTGAACCCGTTTCAGGCCATGACTACGATCACTGTAAAGATTGTCAGTCAGTTGACCGGAGATACCGATTTTTCGTCCCCTGAGACGCTTGTGGCCTTTGCGCTTGGGCTGTCGCTGTTCACCATCACGCTTGGATTGAACGTGCTCGCGCTTTGGATTGTGCGCAGGTATCGGGAGCAATACGAATGACCGATATAATTGCAGAACCGGAAGGGGGCGACCGCCGCAAAGGCTCGCTTTTGGCGCAGGATACGCGGACGCAAAAGCGCAATGCCGCTGAACGCCGGTTCCAGATTTATGGGATGGTCGCGGTAAGCATTGCGGTGCTGGCGCTGGTGTTTTTGCTCACGTCGATTGTAAGTAACGGTATAGGGTCATTTAGCCAGACATTCATTTCGCTGGATGTGGTCTTGGCCGAAGACAAGCTTGATAAGACGGGCAGCCGGGACCGCACCGAAATGGCGAAAGTCTCAACCTTTGGCTATGCACCGTTGATCAAGGCGGCGATTGAGGACCGGATTGCCGCCGAAGGGATCGAAATTGAGGGGCTGACGAAGCCCGACGCCGTGATCTCGAAGGAGGCAGCTGCGCAGTTGCGGAACTTTGTTCTGGCAAACACGGATCGAGTCGGAGACACGGTAGAGTTCAAGTTCCTCGCCTCGGGCCGGATCGATGGGTACTACAAGGGCCGCGTGACAATGGCCTCGGCCGCACTCGATCGTAATATCTCGCCCGAGCAGT
>NZ_JBVCWP010000018.1:0-33529 GCF_057460485.1 Boseongicola sp. | reverse complement strand
GGAGATCAACGGTGAAACGCACTACCTGTGGCGGGCCGCCGCTCTCTCCGAGTGGCGTCAACTCGGTGCGGCATAAAGGGCAGCTTCATTGTCCTTGCAGAGACTGGTTCGCATTGGTCTGACAGCACCCTTTATATGATCCACCGCGAAAGGGTCACCGCCCGTCAGCTGATCACTGAGCGCGCTGCTCCACCGATCTGAGGTGGAGTGCGATCTTTAGTGCAAAGAACCCACAGCCGACGGTCAACCCAGCCTGAGATGCCGCAGGTCTAGCTGGACGGACCCAGCGCATTGCGGAGGGTTGCAAGCAGGGAGGTTGGGCGGAATGCGGACGTTCGTGGCGCTTTGCTTGAAGGGCAGCTCTGCGGGAAAAGCCGGCCTGATGCATTTGCAGCGAACATTGCTACGACACACCGGTCGAAACAGCGACCGAGTTGCGGCAGTGCAGCACAATTCCCCCAAACCGGCCGTTCGCTGCGCCCGTGTCCAATGTCTCAGATGCGGGACAAAGCCATCCTTCGCTGCACAGCGGCACTTCAAGGCTGGAGGGACTTCGGCTCTGCGGAAAATACCGAAAAATGCATGCAACCGTGCTTGCGCCCGAATTAGGTTGCAGAACTTAATCACCGAAGTCACACATGCTTTAAACGGGGGAAGAGTATGGCTAAAGAAAAGATAGGCTTTGTAGGCGTTGGGCTAATGGGCCACGGCATGGCGAAAAATATTTTGGTAGCGGGTTATCCGGTTACCGTCATCGCCCATAGCAACCGCATACCGGTCGAGGACTTGGTCGCCCAAGGCGCAACAGAGGCCGCTTCACTCGAGGAACTGGCTGGCAACTCTACGATCATCCATATTTGTGCCCCTGGCTCCCCGCAGGTGGAAGCGATTGTTGACGCACTTATGCCAGCTATGCGCCCCGGCACTGTGATTGTTGATTGCTCGACCTCAGACCCAAACTCAACTGCCGCCCTTGCTGCAAAACTCGAAGAGGGTGGTTTCCACATGGCAGACGCACCGCTGGGAGGCACTCCTATTCAGGCAGAAGCAGGGGAGCTTGCGGCCATGATTGGAGCGTCTGACGCCGTCTTCGAGAGACTCAAGCCAGTAGTCGCTACATGGGCAGGTTCGATCGTCCACATCGGGCCAAGCGGCGCCGGACATAAGATGAAGCTTCTGAACAATTTCCTCTCCTTGGGATATGCGGCTCTTTATTCTGAGGCGCTAGCCCTGTCGGAAAAAGTTGGCATTTCCACCTTGCAGTTTGACTCCGTTATTCGCGGCAGCCGTATGGATTGCGGCTTCTACCAAACCTTCATGGGATACGCAGTTGAGGGCGATCGCGAGGCCCACAAATTTACTTTGACCAACGCGCTGAAAGACATGTGCTATCTTGAATCCATGGCTGGGGCCGTGGCCTTGGCAAACCCGATTGGGAACGCGGTGAAAAATAGCTTTGCTCTAGCTCATGCAGCAGGAGGCAATGGGCCTGAGGACTACGTCCCGCATCTCACAGACTATGTTGCGAAACGAAATGGTGTAGAGAAAGCTTAGGTCCCAAAATCGTCTCGACGGAGGTATTCGAGCCCTTTGAGGTTCTGAAATTCGAGAAATGTCACTCGTTTAGGCACAGTTATATGAGGGTTAGACAAACAAAAACCCAGCCGATGATAGGCCAAGGGGTGTTTCAAATTCGCCTAAGTAACGGCATGCTTCACTTCATCCTTCGCGCTCTAATTTTTTACGCGCCAATTTCCGCGCACGGCGGATTGCTTCAGCAGAGGTGGTCCTGGTTCTTCGACCACTTTGCAGCCCTGTTAAGGTGGATCAGGGTTTCTTGTCAGGCTGCCATTCTCATTGGTTCTTTTTGGCTCGCATAGGCTTCGTCGGGGGTCAAGATGCCGTGGGTCGAGTGCGGTCGTTCGGCATTGTAATAGGCCAGCCATTTTCCGATGCCAGTTTTCGCCTCTGAGCCTTTCTCAAACGCGTGCAAATAGACGCATTCGTACTTGAGGGATCTCCACAGCCGTTCGATCATTCGGTTATCAATCCACCGCCCTTTGCCATCCATGCTGATCTTGATCTTCGCATCGCTCAGCACGTCGATCCAGTCGCCGCTGGTGAACTGTGATCCTTGGTCAGTGTTGAATATCTCCGGCGTGCCATGTTTTGACAGCGCTTCTTTCAGTGCTTCGATGCAGAACGCCGTGTCCATGCTGTTTGAGAGCCGCCAGGCCAAAACCTTGCGGCTAAACCAGTCCATGATCGCCACGAGGTACAGGAAGCCGCGCTGCATCGGGATATAGGTGATATCTGCACACCAGACCTGGTTTGGACGGTCAATCACTACGTTCCGTAGCAAGTATGGCCAGATCTTATGCTGCGGGTGTTTCTTGCTGGTGTTCGGCTCTTGGTAGATCGGCACCAACCGCATGAGGCGCATCAAACGGCGGACACGATGCCGCCCGCATGCGTGGCTGTTGCGCTTCATGTGCCGGGCCATTTGACGTGATCCGTACCACGGAGTCTCCAGGAATTATTTGTCGATTATCGCCATAAACCGCAGGTTCTCGGCGCTCTCGCCCTTCGGCTCATAGTACAGATTTGACCGTGCCAGAGTCAGCAACGCGCACTGGCGACGGACGCTTAACTTATGATCCTTGCTCACCATTTTTTGCCTCGCGTCCCGAGCAACTGGTGCGAGGCATTGGCCAAAAAATCCCGTTCCACCACAAGCTGGCCAATCTTGGAATGCAGCTTATCGACTTCAGCCGCACTTACCTGCTCCGAGGCTGTACCGCGGCGCGCAAAAGCTGTCGCCATGTTCTCTATCGCCGCGCGCTTCCAAGTGCCGATTTGCGTCGGATGAACATCGTACTTCTTGGACAGTTCCGCCAGCGTCAGCTCCTCGCGGATGGCTTCAAGCGCAACTTTGGCCTTGAACTCAGGCGAATGGTTCTTTCGTTTCTTCATTCTGGATCTTCTCTCTCATCAAGCGATCCACCTTAACAAATGGTCCGAAAGTCCGCGACCACCTCTGTTGTAGTCATATCAACTGAATGAAACAAAACTGCGACTTTCGTTAATCTTAAGCGGCCGTTGTGCGCACAGGTGCGGAATGACGGCACCGAGCCCAGAGCGGCCGGACTGAAATCGCGTCCTTCGCTTGTGCTGCAAAGTGCCAGATCTCTTGCGAGCGTCAGATATCAAGCAGGTACGAACGCCGGTTCCCGATCAACCATGCGGCTGACCAAGGCCGCACCAACCATGATGCTCACAAGCGCAAGCAGAGCCGCGATGCTGAGCGTTGCACCGCCGCTAAGGCCGGCGCCAATGGTGCAGCCTCCTGCTAAAACGCCGCCAAAGCCCATCAAAACCGCACCGGCTGTATAGCGCAGCGTTTGAGTCGGACTTTCAAAACTTTCAAGCTTCAATTCGCCGCGCACGGTTGCACTAAGGAAGCTGCCCAGCAACACACCGCCAATGAGGCCAGTGCCAAAACCTGCGGGTATCGCGCTGGAGGCTATTGCCCAGAACAACGTGTCAGACCAAGGTAGAGTAAAGGCAGCGGACTGCACTACCAGCGGATCGAAATCATCGAATACAAGAAAGCTTGTTGTTGCCCATCCGAGAACCGGAACTAAGCCGATGGCTGAAGCGAGAGCCACGTTTGTTATCGCGGGGCGATGACGGTAGATCATGAAGATGGCGGCCAATACCACGACGGCTGAGGCAATGGTCGCGCCGAATGGAATTTCGGAAATAGTGCCGAATGGAAGGTCAGCGCTTACAGACCCGAGTGCGGTGCGTGCAGGCGACAGAACGCCTTTGAGCGTAGCGTGTGCAACGATAGCAAAAACTACTAGCACCGCAACTGCGCGCAAATTGCCTGTTGCGGCGAGCACAGTTAGGCGGGACGGACACCCCCTCGTAAGAATCATGCCCGAACCGAACGCTAAACCTCCGAAAATAATTGCCAGAAACGGCAATTCTCCATCGAGATAGCGATGTCCTGCGAGGTCAACCCATCCGGCGGCAACAGCAAGCTGAAAACATACTATTGCCGTAGCCAAGGCCGTCAGCCAAACTGCACCTGCCCGTCCGCGATCTTGAAAATCGCCGGCGACAGCGCGGCGAAGGCAAAACCTAGTTATCTGGGCCGCAAAGCCGAACGTAGCACCAAGGCCAAGCGCAAACAAAACCTGTAGTGTGCGAGCGTCCAGCCCCCAGTCATACTGTTCAAGCAGCATCACAATCCCCTCTTCAACAAGCCGGACATCTGATCCGTTGACAGCCTTGTCAATAAGTAGAAACAGAACTCTATTTCAAAAATGCCCTCCCAAACGGGAAAATTTTCCTAAACTATGTCAATCACTGGTACCCGCATACAAATTAGGCAGAGCTAGTTAAGCCACTTTCCCTATTTATCTGCCGATGGAGATTTAGCGGCTTCGACTGCTATTTTCTCCAACCCACAGGGATCAAAGACACTTGATGGGAGCGCCGGATTCACGAGGAATAGTAGGTCGGTTTCAGAGTTTATTTGCCATGCCCGGCATTCGGCGCCGATGACCCCTCTGCGGAGAGGCTGTGTGAAAACTATCGAGAGCTTTTACAAATGCCAGAAATTGCCAGATTTGGGCGCCTTCTGGTCGAGCTGAACCATCAAATTAGCAACTCCCGAAAAGGAGCGGCGCGAAATCATGAAGAATCCCGAGTTTTCACACAGCCTCCGGACAAAGCTGTCATTTCATCTCGTCGGTCAATCAGACCGAGAGGGCATCTCTCAAACTTGACTCCGATCAATGAACGGATTTCTGAAAACGATACATACCGCTTATGAAAAGAATACTATCTCGCGGGGAGCATGGCGTCGCATACTTCACGGTGGCTTACATCGTTGCCTTTACGCTTTGGTTCGTTTCCATCGGCAACTACGAGTTCATTGTCTACGTGATAACGATGGTGGGTCTCGTTCTGCTCGTCGGGCTTTCGCTCGGAAAGGCAGAGTACACTCTGGCGATGCTATGGGCGCTTTCGGTTTGGGGACTGATGCACATGGCCGGTGGCGGTGTGCCAATCGGCGATTCCGTCCTCTACAATCTGCACCTCGTTCCAATTGTGGAAGCAGAACGCCTGTTCATTCTGAAATTTGATCAATTGGTCCATGCATACGGGTTCGGGGTCACGGCCTGGGTACTGCATCATCTGCTCACCCGTCACTTTCCCGAAATGCATGGAACGGCAACCGCTCTCGTTTATCCGGTATTGGCATCCATGGGACTTGGCGCGCTGAACGAAATCATCGAGTTCTCGGCCGTCCTAATGGTCCCCGACACCAATGTCGGAGGCTATATTAACACTGCGCTCGACCTTTGCTTCAACGCCGTAGGAGCAATCATAGCGATGACGATAATCGGACTTCGGCGGAGAGCCGCCTGATGGAGATCATCCATTGGTCCGCTTTGTGGGGCCGGCATTCAAACGCCTCACTTGTGTGCCGAAATCAGGTAGCGATTAAGCGAGAAGAAGAATCCACCCGTTCTTTCTAATTCCTGTTGGTCTTCCAACCACGCTGCTTGCTCCTGCGAACTGAACTCCGAGGAACTGTCCATAATGGAAGTTGCGAACCCTGCCGATTGGCGTGTACGTGTCCTCGCCAAAGCTGGTGTTCAAAACCACAAAACTTTCCGCCGATATGCTGGAGAACCCGGCCAACGCCAGTCTCATTGGCAATGACCTAGGCAATCTGGCATCGGCGTAGACCGCCTGATAGGTCGTCATCACGCGCTTCATCAGGGTGGGATCACTGCTTGTCCAAACCAACGTTTCCCAATCTGTGTCCAGTATTACGATGCGACCACCAGGTTTCAGAACACGGAATGCTTCGGTCAGCGCGCAATCGACATCATCGAGAAAGCAAAAAAGCTGCGCAGCGACTATGGCGTCGAAGGTCCCGTCCTCAAAAGGCAGGTCCTGCGCGTCGCCAAGCAGGAATTCGCCTTCGCGGCAGATGTGGCGTGCCATCTCCAAAATCGTCTCCGATGAATCCAAGCCGACAACACGCCCTTCGGATCCAACGGCGTTGAGCATGTCCCGTGCCAAAATGCCGTTTCCCGAGCCAAGTTCCAGAATGACCTCTGCTTGACCCGGCGACAGTACGCGCATGATCTCGGAGCGTTGGCGAACCATCTCCTCGGTTCTGGCCATCTGCTCCTGTTTTGCCGCCATCTCGGCGTCATAGAAATCACTGGCCATGGCTAATCCCCCTGCGCTTAGGAAATTCCAAGATAGCACCGGGCCTTTTGAAAAAACATGCTTGCTGTTCTGCTGGACCTCTCTGCTCCGGGCCCAACGCCGCCAATTGACCGATGGCCGCTTCGCGCAACGCCGCAGTTTCGGATCAACACTGGCGAACAATTTAGGCCAGCGCCGCCTCTAGCCGATCGAGCGCCTTCTTCGGCCAAACCTCGTCAAAATTGTAGAACTCTTCAAAGACAGGGATGTCTTCGCTGAGAGGTACCCATGCCTGCTTGCTGCTCGTGAAGATTTGTACATCCGGGGGGCATCGGTTTGGGTCATCCATGGTTCCGACACGCACATAACGCAGCTTGCCAAGTCGAACCATGTAGCTGCTGAAGACCGCTACGCCGCAATGTTCGCAGCGGGTTACGATTTGGCCTTTTCCACTCGGTGTCGGAAGTTCATGTTCACTGATCGGTCCTTCATACTCGACGCGATCGGCCTCGATTATTGCGTTCAAGACGTAGGCGGCTCCCGTCAGCCTTTGGCACTCACTGCAATGACAGCAATGCACGAACATCGGTGGTGATTTCATTTTATAGGTGACAGCGCCGCAGCCGCATTTTCCCTTAAGCATTCTTCCCTCCCAATCCCTTTCTATTGGTCAAACCCCAGCCCTAATCGGCCAAGTCGTAGTGCTTGATTGTCCGGGACTCGACCAATTCAGCCTCTTCCGGATAAATGTGATGGCTCCGGTAGTCTTCGCCGACGAATGCCTTGAGCGAGTCCAAGCTGTCCCAGATCATGACAAAGCTGAACTCTCTCGGAGATTCCTGACGTGGAGCACCGGGTAGCACTTGAACAATACCCTTTGTCCCTTTCATTAATGGGATCGCCGTCTCGTGGAAGAACTTGCCGAACTCTTCCTCTTTGCCCGGTCTCGTGACGACCTGAAATATCCGCATGATCATGTATCCGTCCTCCGAAAGGTGCGGTTCTTGGATGCATGGGTGCCTCAAACGATTGTAGCCTAGCACAATCTGGCGAGATTGTCTGCTCTGGGCTCGAAGCGGCCCACTGCGACGCAGCGAAAGCATTCTGACCGACCGCGCCGAAACCAGTCATTCGCCAGGCAATGATATTCTACCAGGGTCGGCACGGCGTCGACGTCTGGGATGGGAGGGCTGGATGGAGACTCCATCATGTCCAAAATTCAACTTCCCGAAACCATTACAAAACGCCCCCCTTGGAATAGAGGCCGACTCGTTGGCCAGAAACGACCGCTCCTGCCGAGACAGGTCTGGGCCAGACGAGCGCTACTTGAACTCGCTGACAATCTCCGAGACCTCGCTTTGTTCAACCTTGTTATCGACAGCAAGCTGCGGGGTTGTGACCTCGTCCGCCTGAGGGTGGTCGACCTCGTTGTCGACGGTTCAGTGCGCGAACGGGTGTCGGTCATCCAGAGCAAGACCGTACGACCTGTCTAGTTTGAAGTGTCCGAGAACACTCGAAAGTCTGTGTTGGAGTGGGTCGAGTCACCTGCCATGCGTGGATGCGAATTTCTTTTCACCAGCAGGTTCCAGGCCTTTCAGCACTTGTCGACGCGGCAGTACGCTCGGCTCGTGAGGGAGTGGGTGTCGGCCATCGGGCTCGACTCGTCGGGATATGGGACACATTCCTTGCGGCGCACCGTGCCATGGAAGAAAATACCGCAGGCGGGGAAAGATTGTGGTCACGACGTATACGAAAAGCGGCATGAACAGAAACCAGATGCCTCTTAGCCAAGAAGCAAATCTGTCCTAAAAAGCAGGATCACCGCACTCTGCCATAGACCTGGGAACATACGTCGTTCTTGCCCACAGAATATCGGCAGGAGTGTTGATCTGGATCAGTGAGCCACACTTTGGGTTTGATAACGTTCTTATGACGTTTCTTGCCAACGTCCCCAGAAAGGTCGCGAAAAATGAGCCTACAGACAATCCTTGTTTGCCTGACAACTCAGGATCATGCTGAGACGTTGATGAAACTGGCGGTGCCGCTTGCGCGCAAACTCAATGCACATCTGGTGGGACTTCACACGCTGGAGGCATTGAACGTTTACCCTAGCATCGCAATGCACATCCCGGCCCCTGTCTTTGACACCTTCAACAAAAGTCAGGCTAGAGAAGCCGAGGCAATCAGGGGCATCTTTAACAAATATACAAAGAACGAAGACTTCCCCAATGAATGGCGCCTTTTGCAGGCAGAATCGACCTCGGCCACTGATAGAATGGTTGAAAGCTCTCGGGTGGCTGATCTGGTGATCATGTCCGATGAAGACAAAGAGACCGAACGCTATGACCAACGCAATGCGCGCATGGACGTCATTCGTGACAGCGGCCGCCCAGTGATCGTCGTGCCGTTGGGATATGAGGGGCCGACAGTTGGAGAAAACATCCTGTTGGGGTGGAGCGATACACGCGAAGCGGCACGGGCAGCCCACGATCTTTTGACGCTGGCCGATGAGGGGGCAAGGGTATGCGTGCTGCATGTGGGCAGGTCACAGAAGGACGAGCTTGCCGAGTCCGATACAATTGAACTTGCTAATATGTTTGCACGACACGGTCTGAAGGTCTCCCTTGAGCATCGTGATGGAATGGCCAAGGACGTCGCAGAGATGATAAAGAAGAGCGCCTTCGAGAAAGGATCAGATCTGATCGTCGTTGGCGCCTTTGGGCACTCCAAAGCCTATGATGTCGTCGTTGGTACGGCCACGTATGCATTGCTCAGTGACGCAAAGCTGCCAGTCATGTTCAGCAAATAGCTTTGAAAAGCCGTGTCACGTGTGGCCGTAAATCGATCCCGCGTAATTGCAAAGGTCTGTTTTGGGTCTAGATCGGTAATCACGATTGCCTGCGCATATCCTGCTTCCCGATGACCCTAGCGGTACCGTGCACCAATAGCTGTTGCCCGGGAACGAAGCTGCCGTCCAGGACGCACTATTAGGTGCGCGCTTTACCCACAGCATTTCGCGACACCTCACGACCGGATTGAATGACGGCTACAACCAAGAAATCTTCGCCATTTGTAGGGAGGTCTTGAAAGGAACCAGCATGCATATCAAAGTCTATACAGATTACAGCATCGACGGGATCGGGCCGGATGTATGGTTTGCGCAGCTGGCGATCGAGTGAGGGTCATTGTGGCCCTATTGGAAAGACTGGTTGGACGACAAGAGCAGTCGCCGCGTTTCTGCACCAAGGCTAGGGCATCGGCGCGCGCTCCGATCATCCAGGCCCCCGGTACCTATGGGCATCAGACGTAGAGGCGGCGACCGAGCCCTTACAAAAGCCAGACCTGCTGCGCGGCGACCTACGCTTTGCTCAAAGGTCCGGCAGACGGCTATCAGAAACCGGACGGCGGCTAGCGGCTTTTCCTACGGTCAGTCAAGGTAAGCCGAAGTTGCTTCTCAGTTTCGATGATTGCAAAGAAAACCATGCCGATGATCAAGATCAGAACACCGTCAAAGAGCGATACGGCTCGGGTGCCAAAGATTTGCTGTGCCGTTGGCCAGTAGGTCAGGAGAAGCTGCGCGGGAACCACGAGCGCCAAGCTTATCCAGATCGCTTTGGTACCACGTGCTGCGGCCCAGGTCAGCGACGTGCTGAAGATGTTGCGAATGAAGAAAATATGGAAGATCTCCAGCACAACCAGCATGTTCATCGCCATCGTCTGTGCCAGTTCCAGAGAATAGCCCTTGTCGAGAGCATAGAAATTCACACCAAATACGGCAGCGACGAACAACACCGAAATGAAGACGATGTGCCAGACCAGTCCTCTGTCCAGCAAGGGGGCGTTTCTCGGACGCGGCGCGCGCACCATAGTGCCGGGTTCAGTCGGTTCAAAGGCCAGGGCCAGCCCGAGAGAAACGCCTGTAATCAGGTTCACCCAGAGAATCTGCAACGGTGAAACCGGCAGAGCCAGACCAAGTAGCAGCGCAACCGTTATTGCCCCGGCCTCGCCAAAGCTGGTTGGGATCTCGAACCCGATCACCTTGCGAATGTTGTCAGAGACCGTGCGCCCCTCACTTACTGCGGCGGCGATCGACGCGAAATTATCGTCGGCCAATATCAAAACCGCCGTTTCCTTGGCGGCCTCGGAGCCTTTCACGCCCATCGCGATGCCAACGTCGGCGCGTTTCAGAGCGGGGGCGTCGTTGACACCGTCACCCGTCATCGCGACGGTCAGGCCATGCGCCTGCAGCGCCGTGACCAGGCGCAGCTTGTTCTCAGGTGATGTCCTGGCGAAGATGTTGGTGTCCAGCGCAGCAAGCGCCAACTCCGGGTCGTTGAGCCTGTCGATGTCAGCCCCGGTCAATACGGAGGAGGGGTTCTTTAGCCCGATCTGCTGCCCGATGGCTGAGGCGGTGCCGGCGTGATCGCCAGTAATCATCTTAACGACAATGCCTGCATCGTGACAGTTGGCGACCGCTTTAATGGCTTCGGGGCGGGGCGGGTCGATAAGGCCGGTCAGACCGATCAACGTCAGTTGCCCATCCAGTTTCGATCTGTCGATGCGGTTGTTCTTCGTACTTTGCATCGCGAAAGCCAGAACACGCTGGCCTTCCGAGGCAATGCGATGTGCCGCGCGATCCCAAAACGCATGGTCGAGTGCCACGTCTTGACCCTCGCTTCGTTGCGTCGCACACATTGACAACACGCGTTCCGGGGCACCCTTGACCAGTATAAGGCCGTCTTCGTCAGGCGCTTCAGCCAGAATTGCCATGAAGCGGTGCACGGCATCGAACGGTATCTCGTCATGCCGGGTCCACCCATCGAAAACGACGTCGAGTTTTCCTGCGAAGGCAAGAAGCGCGCCTTCCATGGGATCGCCTGCAACGTTCCAGGACCCGACGGTTTCGCGCAGGGCGGCGTCGTTGCATAGGACTGCTGCGCGCGCCAGTTCCACCAATGCGCCGGACGCAGGCTCGGGATCTATTGTGCCTATGGGAGAATAGCCGTCACCATGCACCGTGAAGCTTCCTTCGGTGGTCATCGCGGTGGCCACAATCATCTCGTTCCGGGTCAGGGTACCTGTCTTGTCCGTGCAGATGACCGATACGGCGCCAAGGGTTTCTATCGCAGGCAGGCGGCGCACAATCGCGTTGCGGCGCGCCATAGCCCTCACGCCAACTGCCAGAGCAATCGTCATGACGGCGGGAAGTCCTTCGGGAATTGCAGCGACCGACAGGCCGACGACGTTCATGAATATCTCAACGAAGGATAGGTGGCTTACGAAATAGCCATAGGCCAGCAGCACTGACGCTATCAGCAGGATCAGGATCGTCAGCCAGCGGGCGAAGCGGTCCATCTGCTCGACAAGAGGGGTCGTCAGCGTCTCGATCGTGGAGATCATTCCGCCGATCCTGCCGATTTCGGTTGTCGCACCAGTTGCGACGACCAGGCCACGCCCCGATCCACCGGTGATCAATGTACCGCTGAAGGCCATGCAGTTGCGGTCACCTATTGCGGCGCCTTGGGCGACAGGCTCAAGGTTTTTCTCCACGGGAACAGACTCACCTGTCAGGATGGCTTCATCGATCCGAAGACCAGTGGCCTCGAACAGGCGCAGATCGGCCGGAACCCTTTCGCCCGGTTCAAGAAACACGACGTCGCCCGGAACCACGTCGACGCTGTCGATGCCGTGACGCTCGCCGTCGCGCAGAATTGTCGTATGGGGCGCAAGCATCTGACGGATGGACTCCATCGCCTGTTCCGCCTGACCCTCTTGAATGAAACCGATAATCGCATTGGCGAACACGACAGCAAGTATCACGGCCGTGTCGGCATAATGGTCCAGGGTCGCCGTTGTGGCCGCAGCGCCAAACAGGACATAAATCAGGACATTGTTGAAATGAGCCAGAAAGCGCAGGATCGGATCGCGTCGCGCCGTTTCCGGCAGGCGATTTGGACCATGGCGCGCCAACCGCTCCGCGGCCTCGGTCGCACTCAGACCCGCACGCGTAGCCTCGAATGCCGCCAAAGCATGTTCGACCGAAAGCGTGTGCGGGTCCCGATCCGAGCCCGACACAAACGAACCGCCTATTTCGTTCTCAGAAGGGGTCGGCGCGACTGTCATTTTCCTTGTCATGCCATTTTCTCAAGCCGGGGGAGCAATCTTGAGTACGCCACCCCGCTGGTTCGGGAACAGATCATTAAGCCTCCTCGATCTGGTCAAGCGTGTAGCGGTGCGTTGCTATACTCACTGGGGCAAATCGCACCTGCAATCACGCGCTGCCATCGAAATACTCCTGTACGCCGCGCCGATTTCTCGATCGAGCCAACGGGTTCATGGCCGATGGTGAGGCCGCGTTCCGCCGGGTATTCGCCTTTCAGAATACGAATATCGGTGCCGCAAATCGTCGTTGTCGCAAGGCGGATGAGCGCGTCGAGCGGCCCCACGTCCGAGATCGGTTTGTCATCGAGAACGATCCGGTTGGGTTCGACGAAAACGGCGGCCTTCGTCATTTTGGGCATTTGATGCCTTCCTTATGACACTGCATTGCTTGGCTTTCCTCTGGTGTAGCCTAGACAGACCTGCGGGACACTTGCGGCCCTACTTTAGCTTGTCTCTGAGGGCTTTGTCAGAGGAACTGGCTTGAGAGGGGTAGGGCGGCGATTTAGCTTGGTAGAATGACAAAACGCAGCCCCATCTACGTTCGGTTTCCTCTTTCGCTCCGAAATGTGGAGAATCTACGAGACGCGCGTGGCATAGAGATAATCCACGACCGGCGCCTGAGCGGTGCGTGCTAGCTAAGGGACGGGATTGTGGGGCACCGCGCAAACCCTTACTTGAGGCCTGAAGCTACGCGTGCATACGGCGACTTGATCATCGGCCAGCCAGGACAGTTATGAAAAATCACACTCAGAGCAACAAGGCGGGTATGCCTGAGGGCAGGCCAGATGCGGTGCACCCGAGCCTTAAAGCACTTATAACAACCGGCGACATGTCGCCCGACGCCGTCAACTATTTCATATCCGGGCTTGTGTCACCGCTTGTCGAGCCTGGAGCGTTAACCTTTCTCTGGCGCGGCGAGGCAGTTTCGCTGGAACTGCTTCGGTGGATCCATGCGGGCGTCGACCGGCTTGTCTTCCAACGCCTAGCTGGCAGCGATCTTTGGGTTCTTAGGGTATCAGTTCAGGACGGCGGCCGATTTGAATATAAATTGAAAGTGGCGTTTCCAGGCGGGGAGGAATGGGTTCTTGACCCCATGAATCCGCATCGTGCCGGCGATCCCTTTGGTGAGAATTCGGTCGCGATGACCTTCGGATATGCTCCTCCGGAATGGAGCCGAAATCGTGGCGCACCAGATGGCCTCATCGAAGAACTGAAGATCGAAAGTGCGGTATTCGGCCGGACCCGAACAGAGCGCATTTACCTACCTGATGGGTACGACACGAACGAGACCTATCCACTTGTCGTCATACATGATGGTGGTGACTACGACGAATATGCCGACCTCACTGTTTCGCTCGATAATCTGATTGATGCCGGTGATATTCCGCCTCTGATAGCAGTTCTTATTGAGGCCGATGATCGGATGAGCGAGTATCCTAAGGGCCGTCGCCACGCGCGATATGTCGCCGGAGAGCTACTGCCTGCGGTGATAGAGAGCTATTCGGTTTCGAAGAAAGCCGAAGAACGTATACTTCTTGGCGCCAGCTTGGGTGCCGTCGCATCATTGGCGACGGCCTTTCGATTTCGCGGCGTTTTTGGCGGCCTAATCCTAAAATCGGGTTCTTTCGTCTTGGACCCTTCGAAACTGAGTAAGCGACCACACGTCGTTTTCCACCGCGCCGCCCGACTGGTTGATGTCGTCCGCCGCGCACCGGCACTGACCGGCACGAGAGCCTTCATATCGACCGGTGAGCTAGAAGGTCTGGCAGATGATAACGAGGCCCTTGCGGATCTTTTGCGGAATAGCGGCGTAGATGTCATGTTCAAAAGCTCGTGGGACGGTCATCATTGGCACAACTGGCGGGATCAGTTGCGGGACGCGTTGATCTGGGTCCTTAAATCTAGGGCGGACGAATAGACTCGGCTCAATACTTTGCGTGTCGCTTGGAGGCAGGGGGAATCCATGGCTAAGAACTTAAAGCACATAGGGCTCTCACTAGGGGCTGATATTTGTTGGCCCATCGCTTATGAAACCCTGTTCGAGGCACTCACCAAAGATGGCCTAAAGGTTAGCGGAAAGACGCTAGACTTCGCTGTTGAACGCATAACAATCGAGCCATTCAGCCTTCAACAGCCTGTCAAATATGACGTTGTGATCGACCGGCTCACGCATTGGTATTCCACAAGCCGCGAATGGATCAAGAAAGCTATCCTGATCGATGATCTTTATGTCTACAACAACCCTTGGTCGCTTCAGTCGAACGAGAAACACACCAGTTATGCAGCGATGCTGCGGCTGGGGCTTCCCGTGCCCGAGACCTGGATGCTGCCGCCCAAGGCCTACGATCCGTCTGATGATCTTGAAGCCACGTTGACCAAATATGCCCGTATGTTCAACCTGGACGAGATTGGAGATAAGATCGGCTACCCCCTATTCATGAAGCCCTATCACGGAGGCGGCTGGAAGGGCGTTACGAAGATAGACAACGCAAGTGCGTTGCATCGTGCTTATGATGCTAGCGGGACTGAAGTTATGAACTTGCAGGCAGCCGTTTTGCCGCATGACTTTTTCGTGCGCAACGTCGGGCTGGGTCCGCAAATCCGTCATGTGAATTATGATCCCGGCGCTCCGTTGCACGACCGCTATCGTCAGGACATCAACTTCCTAAGCGCCGAGGATCAGCAGACGCTTAAGGACATGACACTGACGATCAATGCCTTCTTCGGTTGGGAATTCAATTCATGCGAAGCGCTAAGGCGCGACGGGATCTGGCAACCGATCGATTTTGCGAACGCATGTCCGGACAGTCAGGTGACGTCGATACATTACCATTTCCCCTGGCTTATTAAGGCTAACCTGCGCTGGTCGTTGTACTGTGCGGCCACCGACCGACAGATGCACAAAAACATGGAATGGGCACCGTTTTTCAAAATTGCCGATAGTGACCGATCCCCACGGCAGAAGCTGGCCGAATACGCCAAGATCGCCCACAAGCGGTTTGAAACCGAAGAGTTTCGCAAATTCTGCAAAAACCAGCTCAGTGACCTCGACGAACTGGCCTACGATTTCTTCGGTTCGGAAAAGCTACGCGATGCTATACGCCAGAAGGTCCAAGCGCTGTTCCCTACACATGAACACGAGGAGTTCACCGAACTGTTCTGGGACCGGATCCAGTTGTGGCGCGATCAGGAGGGGCGGCACGGTGACAAAGAAGGTTTCTAGGTGGCGTTCTGACCGGCTGCATCGTGAGATCGCGCTGGCACGCTGGGGAGACTTCGGTCAGCCGGTGCTCCTATTTCCAACCGCCGGCGGCGATGCGGAAGAAATCGATCGGATGCAAGTGATCCGCGTTCTCGGCCCGCTGCTCGCGGAGGGACGCATCAAAATATACTCATGCGATAGTATTGCCGGCGCTGCTTTTGCGTCGAAAGAAGGATCAATTGAGCATCGCTGCTGGCTGCTGAACCAGTTCCACGAATATGTCGCTCACGAAGTGGTTCCGGCAATTCGCGCGGACTGCAACGACGAAAACATCGAAATCCTCGCGGCAGGGGCGTCAATAGGAGCGTTTAATGCGGTGGCAGTCACATGTCGCTATCCGCATCTTTTCCATACTGCGCTGGGGATGAGCGGCACCTATGATCTGGAAAGTCTATTGGATTTTCAAGGCAACAGCGAGTATTACTTCGCCTCGCCACTCGCCTTCCTACCGCACCTCGAAGGACCCATTCTCAAGACGCTTCAATCCCGGTTCATCGCGCTGCCTTTTGGCCAAGGTCGCTGGGAGAACCCCGCGGAAAGTTGGCGCATAGGTGAACTTCTCGGCGAAAAGGCTATTCCTAACCGCGTCGATGCCTGGGGAGAGCAATATGATCACGACTGGCCGACATGGCGAGAGATGCTGCCGCTCTACCTCGACGACCTTGTTTCCTGACCTTCGGTCCAAATGTGAACATCATCTTCGTCGAGCTCGCATCCCCGCATTTCCTTCCAATCAGCGCGAATGACTTTGTCAGAGGAAATTGACCTGAGACGGGCAGGGCAACGATCCAGCTTCGTAGAATGACAAAACGCAGCCCGTTTCATTGCTTTAAAACACGCTGGGGCAATCCGCCTGGCGGTGATGATGTACGTCCGCTTCCCACTTTCGCTTCGCAATGCGGAAAACTTGCTCCATGAGCGTTGTTTTCAGCCACCGCCGAAAAGCTCTCAATTGGCAGCCTACGGTTGCATGAGAAGAGCAATGCATCCTGCGCGCCCAGTTCTGCGCGACGCAAATGCAGGTCAAAGCCGCCGCTATTCGCATTAATCGTCTCCAGCTTGCTCGCTGCATCGAGACATACCGACCCTCCTATAGATTTGAGAGCGGCAATCAGGGCATCCATGTTCATGTCTCCGCTTCCAGTTTCAGGTTCAGCAGCTAAGGCGATCCCGGTCAAGCCAGCCATTGCTGGCAAAAAACCGAACCCTGTCACGATCCCAACTTGGATCATCGTGCGGCGCGCTATTCTTCGTCGTTCAACTGACACTGCGGTCCTCGTTCTTTACCCAATTGCTTTCAAACGTCGTTAAAAGTTAGCCCGCGTCTAAGGGAAAACAACGCCGGTCACATCTTCGCCAACAGCCCAAAGCCTGTCCGCCACCGCCGCATCAAGCGCTGCGCCGTCAATCACGCCAAGTGCCGGAAAACCGCCCATCTCTCCCGGGCCGTCGGGGCCAAAATAATCGCCCGATTTTACATGGCCCGTCGCTGCAACAAGTGTTGGCAAAGCCCCCTGCCATGCCTCCATGAACGTCATCTTACCAAGGATTTAGGGGTCCAGATGGCGCTGCAATTCGGTTTTAGTGAACCCCGGGTGGCACGCCACTGACAAAACGCCATCGCCTTTTGCGTCAGAGCGACGACCCAACTCAAGAGTAAAGATAATATCGGCCAGCTTGCTTTGGTAATACTCGCGGCGTGTGTCATAGGGCTTTTCGAGCCGCAGGTTGTCAAAATCAATCTGTGCACCGCGATGTGCAATGCTGCTCAGGGTGACGACACGCGAACCCGGCGTGGATTTCAGCATGTCATAGAGACGGCCGGTCAAGGCAAAATGCCCGATAAAATTGATGCCGAACTGACTCTCGAACCCATCTTCAGTCGCTCCTTCAGGCGGCATCATCACGCCTGCATTGTTGATCAATACATCTAGACGGGAATATTTGGTACGAAACTGCTCTGTATACTCCTGAACAGACTTGAGGCTCGCCAGATCAACGATCCCCGCGTTAATGCTACCTTCGATGCCCTCCGCCTTAATGTCTCGAACCGCTTGGTCGACCCTCTTGGCGTTGCGTCCTGCGATAATCACATCTGCACCAACCTTCGCCAAAGCGAGTGCCGCATAGTAGCCGATCCCGGAATTGCCGCCGGTAACAAGGATCGTCTTGCCCTTCTGACTTTGAAGATTTGCGTTGATCCAGTGCTTAAGGTCGGAATTCACATCACTGTGTCCTTTTTAAGAAACGATGCTGGAACAACTACTGCTCGCTCAGCAATCAACTTGGCAGACTATAATCGCATCTCCGCTGTGCGCCAGCACCGGCCGTTGGTAGACGTGCTTCCAACAACGGCTGTCCTGCGGGTTCAATCGCTCGACGCAACACTTTAGTCTTTTTGGAAAGATGGAGTGTGGAGCATGAAGTATCGTCCCCGAGTATTTTTTACCGACAAGCAAAAGTCAGAGATATGGGATCGTTGGCAACGCTCAGAGTCGATGAGTTCGATTGGACGCGGTTTTGATCGGGGATCATCCTCGATTTATCCGCTGCTTGCGCGCACTGGCGGCATCCGCCCACCTGATCGCATGAGGTCGCGTCTCGCTCTGACCCAGATCGACCGAGAAGAGATATCCAGAGGCCTGCGTGCGAAGGTGTCCTTGCGCTCAATCGCCCGAGCCTTGAAGCGGTCACCTTCGACAATCAGTCGCGAAGTCCGGCGCAACGGTGGCACCAAACTCTACCGTGCCGCGCGTTCGGATGACGCGGCGTGGAGCCGAGTTCCGTAGAAAAGGGCCAACGGATGCGCGCATAGCAAGCACACGACAGACGACACTGAAGGACGCCCCTTCGTCCTCGACGTTTATGAACTCTATTCCTTCACCACCGATGTGATGGCTGCAATGCTTTCAGAGCGTCAAAAACAATCGCGCTACATCATGAAATAAGAGCGTCCGATAGAACCCGTATTATAATTCGCCTGAAAGTGCTTAGCCAACTTGGTCTTGGGTTTTGGTGTCGAAATCGCTGGCGGCGTGGCGTTCGCGCAATTGCTCTTCAGGGGCGCCTGACGTTCGGTTCACCATTGCACCCCGCTTGTAGGCCGGACGTTCTGAGATTTCGTCCATCCAACGGATCACATTCTTGTAGATGTCGACGTCCAGAAATTCGCCCGCGTTGTAAGAAAACCCTTGTACTGTGCGGCCATACCATGGGGCGGTTGCCATGTCTGCGATGGTGTATTCGTTGCCCGCAAGATAGCGACGCGATGAAAGGTTCCGGTCCAGAACGTCAAGCTGCCGCTTAACTTCCATCGAATAGCGGTTGATAGGGTACTCAAATTTTTCAGGTGCATAGGCGTAGAAATGACCGAAGCCACCGCCAAGATAGGGGGCTGAACCCTGCAGCCAGAAGAGCCAGTTAAGCGCTTCGGTTCGACCTGGGCCCGAGGCAGGGAGGAATGCGGAGAATTTCTCTGCAAGATACAGCAGGATTGCACCGGATTCAAAGACACGACTGCCAGTGCTGTGATCCATTAGTGCAGGAATTTTTGAATTGGGGTTCAGCTCAACAAAGCCAGACCCGAACTGATCTCCGTCGTTAATCCGGATCAGCCACGCGTCGTATTCAGCGTCGTGGCCTGCCGCAAGCAGTTCTTCCAGAAGAACGGTAACTTTAACGCCGTTTGGTGTCCCTTGGGAGTAAAGCTGCAAAGGATGCTTGCCAACGGGCAGCGCCTTTTCATGTGTCGACCCGGCGATTGGCCGATTGATACTGGCGAATACACCCCCATTTTCATCGTCCCATATCCAGGTTTGGGGGGGGGAGTACGTCGACATTTGGAGACCCTCATCGGATGTTTTAGTCAAAAAAAGATGTAGTGTTTCTTTAAACAGGTTCAACCGCCAATCGGGCCTTCAACGTCGTACGAAGCGCCGGCAATCAGGTCTGACCTTCACGCACCCAGCGGTGACTGTCTGCAGCCCACACAATTCCATATAGCGCCAAAGCGTAAAGACCTGCACTTAGCTCTCGGCAAGCGTGAGTGTGCGTGTCACGATGCAGGTCAAAAATGAAAATAAATTGTCTGCAAAAGGCAAAATTGAGTGGCAACTCTCGTTGCCGCCTCATCCCAGTGCAGACGTGTCACCTATGGTGTCCGAGAAAACTTGGTTGAGTGGGGGACATCCTCTCCAGTCGGGACGTCTTCAAAGCTAGCCGAACTGCCGCTCTTGACGCAAAGCGTGGCCCCCGCGCGGCAAAAGGGCCGGGTGACTTTCCTATTCGCGACTTGTGCACATTGGTCTCAAGGACCCGGGGCGGGACTGCTATCGAGCCACGTTCTCCGATCAAGCTGCATGGGAGCGTGCTCTGCGTCCCAGGGCGTCCCCACAGACGGGAATGCTCCTGAACGAACGTCTCTATTTCTGCTTCAATTTTTCCAATTGGTCTTTTGTGTACTTTTCCGACCACTTCCCAAGTCGCTGCCTTGGCGTTCCGTCGGCTTCAACATACTTCGGTTTCTTTTCTGATTTTTTGGCCGCAGCAGGCTCTGACTTTGTCGTCGTGTCTTCAATTTCGAGCGCTACGTCATCTTTACTGAACCGCTCTCCAATAGAAGAGCCAAGCTGTTTGGCATAGTCGACGACCTTTTTACGCAAGTCATTTGCTCTTGAAGCTTCTTTTCGCACAAGAGCTTTGGCAACCTCTATTGCGTGTTTTCGTAAGTGTTTCGCCGACATGTCATCTAGGTTCAATGTCATGATCTCTCCTTTGCTACTATCAGGCTCAAATTGAGTTATGCTCAAAAGTTGGTGACGGCGTGATTAGGCGGCATTTTAAAGGTGCTTGATCCCGTCCTTAAACTCAACCCCCTGGATGACGTCTGGCAGGCGATTTGGCCCGGATATCTTTCGCCACTTCTTCTTGGCTGGCATCCTCAGCCTGAAGACCATAGCGAGGGCGGTCTTTCGGGTCAGGCATCCCTTAGTCTTGCATGTGCGGTTTCGAACCGTGGCAAAGACGCTTTCGATCGGGCCGGTGTTCTGATGTGCTTCCAATGCTCAGCCGGAAAGTCATAAAAGGTTAGCAACACGTCGCTATCCTTGGTCAGTTTCTTGACCGCGCGCTCGGATTTCACGCCGTAGGTTTCCACGAAGAGATCGATGGCCGCGATAGCCTCTTTCTTGGTCTCAGCCATCCAAATGTCCTGCAAAGCAGCCTTCGCTTTCTCCCTTAGAGACTTGGGCATCGCACCGGTGACGTTAGCTGTCTTATGGACCCAGCAGCGCTGCTCGCGCGTGGTGGGGAAGACATCCCTTAAAGCCGTCCAAAACCCGAACGCGCCATCGCCGACAGCTTCAATCCAGTCCCTGACGGCATGAGAAATGAACTCAGCGCCGATGTGAACTCATTCGATAGGCCAAGTGAAAGGGGCGGCAGATTGCTCTGCCGCCCTGAGTTTGCTGATCCGCCTTTACGAGGGAACGTGTGGTCTTAGTTAAGCGAGTAGACCAGCGACACACCGAATGTATTGTCCGTGCTTTTAAAACCAGCTTCGGGATCGGTGTGGTATTCGGTCAGAATGCTCGTACGGAGCGCCATCGCATCAGTCATGGAAACGTTCAGCGCGAGATCGTTGAAGGCCACGGTGTCGCTGCTCGAAGTGATCACGTCCGTGTCGTTGGTCACGAACACGGTGTCGTTCAGCTTGTGTGCATAGTCAGAGGCAAAACCAACCGCGCCTTCGCTAACGTCGGCCGAAGCCACGTCGCTGAATTTGGCGAAGCGGTAACCGGGACCGGCTTGAACTGACCACTGAATGTCAGGCGTGTTGTAGATGCGGTAACCTGCACCGAAGCTGACGAAGCCGTCGGACTCAAACGACGAGAACAGTCTCGCGCAAGTTAACATAATAAACCAATGGGGCGGATATGTGCGCGTGGTGGCATACGAATTATTATCGTGCGCCACTTGTATTCGCCCGCGCGTCACATGGTTTAAAATCGGGGTGCGTAGGGTGAAATTGCGCCGTTTTCTGGTTGGGGTAATTCGGCCAATATTCCTAAAGCAACCAACTCTAACCTCCACGTGGTCGCTGTTTGGAGCGCCAATCAAGCCTTTTGGGCACGTAGCCGTTACAGGGCTGCGAGGATGCGAGTGTACAGATTGCCCCTGACAGAAACCTCCACGAGTTAGAAGGCGCGGGTGTGGCGGAGGTGTCGGTGCCCATAAAATAGATGTGACGCTTCGGCTGTATCCAACGATTATTTCTCAATCGGCCCAAAAAACTGAAAGAATTTTGCAGCTGCGGTCACAGGCATGAACTCTAGGCTCGTTCCGAGCCATCAACCACCTTCAAGGGTCGTGACGCCGAAAAGCACCCCACAGCGCGATTGCACAACTCCGACCCGCGACACCTCCAAAACAAAAAATAGGGGCATTGGAACCAATTGCCGGATAGTCCGGTCACAAAAAGACCGCATGCTCCACAAAGATACCTTGGAATGAGTCCGCGAGCGTCGCAAAAGTGCCGCCTCTATGGGCGACACTGGTGCTTGTAGTAACGAGTGATTTGAGTGCTGGGGGTCGTCCGTCGAGGGCGGCCCCTTTTCCAAACACTTCAGGCAAATACACTGCCTCGGTGCTTGATCCCTAATCAATTCCCAGAACGCGGCAAAACTTTGACCTTAAAGGGGTTTGTTTCGCTCAGCAGGGTTCGTTTCCCTGCCTTTCTTGCTTTTGTCCAAACGCTGGACACAATACCTCCACCGGCGCCGTCAGCCGCAAATGGCTTGAGGCGGGTAGGGGCAGAGCGATCGCTAGTGAAGACTGGTTCGCATGCATCTGACAGCACCTCTGGCGCAGCTTGCCGGGTGTGTCGTTCTTCGTCTTGGCATTCACGACCCTTAAACCGCCCCATCAGGCAAATGAGCTATAGATTGCGGCCACACTCACGCTCCACCCACCGCGATGGCTGCCCGTGATTGAGATATCCGAAAAGGGAAACTCGAAGCATCAGCACTAGGTGAAAACCAGGCCAATCGTGGCAGCAGGTCGCGTACTGAAGCAAAGCGCAGCAGGATCAAGCATGTCTGCGAAGGCATCAATGGCGCGGACAGGGTTGCTCTCACCGACGTCGTCGAGATGTGAAGGCAGCAACATCGTCTGATGACGGGCAACATCTTCGATAAATTGCGCCATGGACACCCTCCGTACCGAATACGGAAACCATTCCATCATTTAGGCAAAGTTGCGGGAGTTTTCACACAGCCTCCGGATCTAGCTGACGTCTAAAATCAACTGTTGGATGTCTGCTTTCGCGCGCTTCCTAACCATCAAGTAGAGAAAGAATTTCCGTGCAGTTTTCTATCTTGCCGCCACAACAGTCCGCTATCAGGAATTGCACCAGGGCGTTCACAGTAGCAAGATTGGCAGCGTAGTGAATCTCGCGCTGATGGCGCGTGGCAACAAGGACGCCAGCGCGTTTAAGGATCGACAGGTGGCCGGACAACGTCGATGGTTTCGTGCCCAGTTGCCGGGAAATTTCCAAAGCAGGCAATCCCTCGGGGCCAACCCTGACGAGCAAGCGAAACGCGGAAATTCGGGTTGGTTGCGCGAGGGCTGCAAGGGCTTCAATTGCGTCGGTCTGCTTCATATTTCGGTATTGCCCGAAATAACGAAACTTGACAAGGCGCGACTGCTGAATTAGCCCCAAATTATTTCGGCGTTTACCGAACTGTGAAGCGAGGAGACACATGTGGCCGGAACTTTAATCACGTCCGAGGTGGACTTCGAGGCAAGCGGTAAACACTCTGGATTTCTGCGCGTGCCACATTCGGTGCATCGATCAGCATACGGCTGGATACCCGTGCCTGTCGTTTCCATCAAGAATGGCGATGGGCCGACGCTCTTGATTATGGCTGGCAATCATGGAGACGAATACGAAGGGCAGATTGCAGTATCCAACCTTGCACGAAAACTGGAGCATGCTGATCTTAGCGGTCAATTGATCCTGCTGCCGATGGTGAATTTTCCTGCCGCACAGGCCGGCTTGCGGACGTCTCCCATAGAAGATGATTTGCCTTATGCTTGGGTCTTTAAAAGTGGTGGCGGGCGCACCAGCACAGCGCACACTGCGATGAGCGCAGCCAACCGCAATGGCGTGATCAACGTCATGGCTGAACTTGGCGGCGACGGCGAGGTTACGCCTGATATTTTGCTACGCGCTGAGCATGGATTGCACCGCGTTCTACATGCGTTGGATATGTTGCCAAGCTATAGGCCAGATACAGCGCAGGGCACGCGCGAGCTGAATGTGCAGGGGTCAATCTTTGCCTATACGGCGGGCCTTTTCGAGCCGCTTAAGTCTATCGGAGAAGAGGTGTCCATTGGCGAAGTTGTTGGACGTATTCACCATCCCGATACGGCGCAGTCAGAGCCAGAAATTATAACGTCGCCCCATGAGGGGATCGCTTTGTGCAGGCGGGCGATGGCACAGGTCGTGTGCGGCGATGCGATGCTTCAGATTGCATCCGATGCCCGACCCCGCGCGGTTTAAGCATGTGCGCATACCCCGTATTCCTTGACGACCTACACTATGTGGCAACCGCGCTTGACGACTTAGTCGTTCGAGCCCCTGTGCTAGAAAATGAAGACGTTGACGCCGTGCTTGGTGAGCGATCCTTACCCAGGGCCGAGAACTTCCAACGCACCGGCGCGTTCAAAATCCGCGGCGCTTACAACCGGGTATTGAACCTAACGTACGAAGAACGTGCGCGTGGCACCGTCAACTATTCATCGGGAAACCACGCGCTTGGCTCGGTGCGGGCAGACCAAATGCTCGGATCGTCTGCCGTCATCGTGATGCTCACCGATGTGCCAGCAGCCAAAATTGCAGCAGCCCGCGCCCTAAGGGACACAAAATGTCACTAGAAAGACGGCTGATGGCCGAATGGCTGGGCACTTTTTCATTGCTTGCAACGGTCATAGGTTCAGGAATTATGGCCGAGCGGTTGGCCGACGGGAACGTAGCGATTGCACTCTTGGGCAATACGATACCAACCGGTGCGATCCTTGTGGTTTTAATCACCATCTTCGGTCCGATATCCGGCGCGCATTTCAATCCTGCGGTGACGCTTAGCTTTGCCATGCGGCGCGAAATCAAAAAGCGCGATGCCGGGCTCTACGTGATCGTGCAGGTGATTGGCGGCATCGTGGGCGTGCTTGCAGCACATGTCATGTTTGAACACCCACTGATCGATCCCTCAGCCACCACCCGCAGCGGTATCGGCCAGTGGGTCGGCGAATTCGTGGCGACCTTTGGTTTGGTCGGCACCATCCTAGCCTGCATCAAGGCGCGGCCTGCAGCGGTGCCTATGGCTGTGGGTCTATACATCACGGCTGCCTATTGGTTCACGTCATCTACGTCGTTTGCGAACCCGGCAGTCACGATCGCACGCGGATTTTCAGACACCTTTGCAGGGATCGCACCCACAGATGTGATCGCTTTTATTGCTGTGCAACTCGTCGCTGCAGTTTTGGCGACTTGGTTTTTTGGGTGGCTACTGGAAGACGAAAAAAATGACTGAACGTTTTGATTTTGATGAGGTGTTTGACCGGCGGGAAGTTCCAGCCCTCAAAGTGCACCGTATGGTTCTTGGTGCAGATGGAATGGACCTGTTTCCTGCCGGTGTTGCCGACATGGATTTTCGCGCACCACCTGCGGTGCTCGCCGCATTGGAGAACCGGGCTGCTCATGGAATTTTTGGGTATGAAACCGTGCCGGATGGGCTAATGCCCGCGCTTGTGGATTGGCTGAAACTGCGACACGGCTGGTCTGTGAACCCAGATCATATTCTGCGCGCGCCCAATGTGCTCAACAGCCTGTCTATGGCAGCCAGCCTGTTTTCGGATCATGGGGACGGGATCATCGTCCAACCTCCGGTCTTCTTCGATTTTGCGGACATCATCGCAGAGAACGGCCGCCGCATGGTTACTAATCCGTTGGTCTTGTCCGATGGACGCTACGAAATGGATTTGGGGGGACTAGAGACATGCGCCGCTGATCCTCGCGTGAAAATGCTGTTTTTATGTAACCCCCATAATCCAGTAGGTCGTGTCTGGTCCAAATTAGAATTGGCACAACTCGGTACGATTTGCCGAAAGCACGGCGTTGTCGTTGTGTCGGATGAAATCCATGGGGACGTCACCTTCGCGGGCCGCGCGTATACTCCGTTTGCTTCGGTGTCGCATGATGACGCACTAAACAGCATTACCTGCCTGTCACCCGCCAAGAGCTTTAACATCGCGGCATGTTGTAGTGCATTTACAGTTGTGCCCGATCACGCGCGACGCGACGCTTTCGCCGCAGAAAACAGTCGCCTAACAGTGAACAAAAACAACGCCTTCGCAAGCGTTGCGATGGAGGCCGCTTATCTGCATGGCGGCCCGTGGCTTGATGCTGTCAATGCGTATATCGAGGCCAACCTAGCCCTGGTACGGGAACGGATTGCCGATGTACCTGAGGTCACATTGATTGAGCCGGATGGAACTTTCTTGCTTTGGTTGGATTTTCGCGCCTTGGCCTTAGAGCCTGAGAAGTTGACCTTGTTTCTGCGACAAGACGCAGGATGGGCCATTACTCGCGGCATCGCGTTCGGCGAGGGCGGTGCAGGCTTCGGGCGGCTGAACATCGGCTGTGTGCACGCGCAACTGGATCAAGCGCTGGAAGGCCTCATTGACGCTATTTCAAAGAACCGAGAGACCCTCACATGACTGACACACCCAACATCGTAGAAGAGCACTTCCATAGCATCGACTCTGCTCGTTTGTTTTCCAAAGGTGACCCAGACCACCCACCGCGCATTTTGTTGCTCTATGGCTCACTTCGGGACCGATCATTTAGTCGATTGATGACCCAAGAAGCGGCGCGGGTTCTGACGCGCCTGGGGGCAGATACCAAGACGTTTAATCCCAGCGGCTTGCCTTTGCCCGACGATGCCGACGCATCCCACCCCAAAGTGCAGGAATTGCGCGATCTGGTCAGCTGGAGCGAAGGCATGGTCTGGTGTTCTCCCGAACGCCATGGGGCAATGACAGGTATCATGAAGGCGCAAATCGACTGGATTCCGCTTTCTTTAGGGGCCGTACGCCCGACCCAAGGCAAAACGCTTGCAGTGATGCAAGTCTGTGGCGGTTCGCAAAGCTTCAACACCCTCAATCAGTTACGGGTACTTGGTCGGTGGATGCGGCTAATAACAATCCCCAATCAATCCTCGACCCCGAAAGCCTTTCTTGAATTTGACGATAACGACCGCATGAAGCCATCGCCTAACTACGATCGCATGGTCGATGTTATGGAGGAATTGGTAAAATTCACACTGCTGACACGTGGTCGGTCTGATTATCTGGTAGAGCGCTACAGCGAACGCAAGGAAACGGGCGCGGCATTGATAAAGCGAGTGAACCAAGAGGCAATCTGACGCCTGATTTTTATCTTAGGCGACGTCCCGGCAACACATCTTGCCGAGTGGCGTTGTCTCTGCCCATTCAGAGACGCGTTCGGATTCGTCTGGCAGCACCATGCGTTCGCATCCAAACCGGCAATTCTTGCAAAGACGCCGTCGGCATGCGTAAGCTTTTGGACATTCAGCCAATCGAATCAGGGTGAATCGATTGGCCTTGTGTGGAAATTCCTACATTGGAGCAACGCTATGAGCCTGCGCATCAACGACACTATTCCCGACCTCACCGTCGAAACAGACCAGGGCACCTTTGGTCTGCATGACTGGATTGGCGATAGCTGGGCAATCCTTTTTTCACATCCCAAGGACTTCACACCGGTTTGTACAACAGAATTCGGGGCAGTCGCTCAACTGGCCGATGAATGGGCCAAGCGCGGCACCAAGGTAATTGGTGTTTCCGTAGATGGTGTTGAGGATCACAAGAAGTGGAAAGGCGATATTGAGAAAGTTGGGGGCGCCCCTGCCGGCTTCCCGATCATCGCAGATGAAGGTTTGGCAGTTTCAAAAGCCTTCGACATGTTGCCGGCAGATGCCTATCTGCCAGATGGCCGCACACCGAACGATAGTCAGACCGTGCGATCTGTTTTCATCATCGGGCCGGATAAAAAGATGAAGTTGTCCATGACCTATCCTATGAACGTGGGCCGTAATTTTGCAGAGGTCCTACGCGCGCTCGACGGCCTGCAAACGGCTGCCAGCCGAGGTGTCGCAACACCCGCCAACTGGAATGTCGGTGATGATGTGGTGATACCGACCGCTGTTAGCGACACAGAAGCCAAAGAGAAATTTGGCGACTTCACAGCTGTTCTTCCCTATCTGCGAATGACCAGCTTGAAAGGCTAAGTCGCCGAAGGGCCACATTGGTTCGTGATCTTTTGGGGCCTGATTTCAGATATTTTGCAGCGGCATTGAGTGTCGCACCTTCGCTGTATCAAAGTCCGTGTTGTCCGCAGGCGCGAAAAACAGCAAAGGTCAGGATTGGGCCCATCACGGCAGGGCGCGACGGTGCGGCTATCTTTGCGTCGGCATCCTTGAACTTTTTGTAGTTCACGCTGAGCCACATTCTTTACCGCTCTCGATGAGATAACACCGGGTACTTCAACGACGACAGAATGCCTTCGTATATGCCCACCTTAGATGGCAGCGCGAGCAATGGCTCAATCTTTGCAGATCGATAGGGAAATCATAAGACAAGCCAAACACGGCGCCAAGAAAGGCGAACTTGCACCGCTGAAAGATATTATGTTCTACCATCTACGGCGACGAGACCTATGTAAGGGTCTTCTACGAATGGGCATGCAGATAAATTGATCAATACTTTAGATATCAACACTGATCCCATTGATGCCGTCATTACTTGGGTCGATGGGAACACGGTCTCTCACCAGCGTAAACGCTCCCAATACATGGCAGCATCTGGCAGTACGCTTCATGAGAACGCGACTAACCCTCATCGATGGGGTAACAATGATGAAATCCTGTATTGCCTACAATCCATCGAAAACTTCGCACCCTGGACGCGAAAAATCTGGATCGTTGTCGATAGCGAGACCCCAAATCTATCCGTACTTTCCGACGCCCTACGCGCCAAGGTTAGCTTCGTGTTTCACCGCGATATCTTCGAAGACTTCAGCGCAGTTCTTCCAACATTCAACTCTCTGGCAATTGAAAGTATGATGTGGAGGATTGATGGGCTCAGCGAGCGCTTCATGTATTTTAACGACGATGTATTTCTCTCCGCACCGCTGCTTCCGATAGATGTTTTTAGGGGCTTTTCGCCTGTTCTGCGCGGACAATGGGTCGACTACAGCGCATTGCTTCACGAGCCCGATATGAGGAAGGATCCAGCAAAATTCAATCATTTCATGCAGATAAACGCAGCTCGCATGGCGGGGTTTAATGCGGGCAGGCTTTTCTCTTCAGCCCATGTTGTCCATCCACTCAGACGCACAGTCATGGCGCAGTTGTTTGATCAGCACTCGGATGCCTTCATTGAAAATATCAAACATCGTTTTCGTGACCTGAGCCAGTTCCTGCCTCAAGGCCTGCATAATCACCGCTCCATTATAGACGAGAGCGCCGTTATTCATACAGTAGATGATCATCTACACATTGAGAGCGGGCAGGGAATTGGTTGCCCTCCAGCCGAAACATGGGCGCTTTTGCAAAGTGCCAACAGACCTGAGATTAAATTTCTTTGCGTTAACGATTTGCCCCAATTGGAAGTGGTGATCCCGGAAGCACGTGAATGGCTACGCCGTGTGATAGGTGGCTTTCCAAGTCTGACACGTTAGAGATCACGACGACCGCGTTTCCAAATAGCGGACCCGCGAACAGCGCTCAAAGAACGGCCGGTTCACGCCCAATGCTGGCATGACGAAAAAGACGGCGTGGCTCACGTTTGGTTCCTGCTCGGAGCCGTTTGAGGTATATTCAAGGTATGAGTACCCCAGCAGGAGAGAGGCAGGATGACCGAAAAGGCGAGGAGGGTTGGAAGGATGGCAATTGAGCATGCCGCTGCTTGGACTGAGGGGAAGCCGGACAAGATTGCAGAATTATTTTCAGAAAACGGGACCATCACCGTTAACGATGGGGAAACACATGTGGGTCGAGCAGAAATAGCTGACAACGCTAAGGGATTGCTGGCGACCTTCCCTGGTCTGGTTGTGCGATGTCATGAAACTCGTCACGCCGGAGACAGGGCCGTATTCATCTGGACGCTCGAAGGTCATCACACCGATACAGGAAATTTCGTCTCTTTGCCTGGCTGGCACGAATGGGAACTCGACGGCGACATGTTAGTCAGTCGCTGCCGAGGTTTTTTTGACGCTCAAGACTTTGAACGCCAGATCGCCGGAAAATGACCGGCGATCAATCCAAATTCCCATATGCAAAGACCGCTTCGTCCCCGCAGAGCGGTCGTTCATCCGGTCCCCGGGTGCTGCCACGCAGCGAACGACATGGTGTGTTTGCGGTTGCCGCTCTCCTCGGGCGAACGAGGTCCAGTATACTGGCCTCACAATTCTTTAGCCGTAGAGGAGAATGAGCGTGCAGCGCTCGCACCCCAGCTGGTTTCTTCTGATAATTCCTAGGGCACAAGTCGCCGCGGTACGGACTGATTTAAATCAAGGATGTTTGGCCCTTGAGCGCGTAGACACAAATGATCGGCTAGAAGCGCAATGCGTTGGCAATGGCCTCGCGTTGCCCGGCCAAAGGAGATCGAAATGCTTGGAAGACCAGTCCCAATATTTTCGTTGGCAAGCGCTGTCGTATTTGCGCTAGCGCCAACCGCATTGTATCCAGCCGGAGATCATGACTGGGGGCCACGACGAACCCCTTGAGACCATGCGCGAAATGCACAGCAGTCACGAGCACGAGCATGATTTCGGTGTGATTGATGAGATGACCGACGAGCAGCGAGAGCGGCTGAATAGCTTTATGACAAGTATTGGTTTGGTCATGCCACCGATGAGTTCCCACCGGGGCCGTGAAGTCTTTCTGGAAAAAGGTTGCGTGGTTTGCCACTCGATCAATGGTGTCGGCGGCGAAGTTGGCCCGAGCCTTGATGCCGCAGACATGCCCAGCCCGATGAATGCCTTTGAATTTGCAGCCAGAATGTGGCGGGGCGCGCCGGCGATGGTTCTGATGCAAGAAGATCAATTGGGCGAATTCATCAACCTAACAGGGGAAGAGCTCGCCGACCTCGTCGCTTTCGTTCACGATGCCGAAGAGCAAGAAGAACTTAGCACCGATCAGGTTCCGGAACAGTTTATGAAAATGATCAACCCGTGAAGCGAAGCGTCTGCGTAAGCGTATTGGCTGTTATGGTGAGAACAATATCGCTGGGGATATCTTGCAGAATCAAATGTCCGTTCTGTCCTGCGGTTTCAATCGGTCGACGCAACACTTTAGCCTTTTTGGAAAGATGGAGTGTTAGGCATGAAGTATCGTCCCCGAGTATTTTTTACAGACAAGCAGAAGTCAGAGATATGGGATCGTTGGCAACCCGGGAGGCTTGATTTGGCCGATCCCCTTACCAAAATAAACTAATCGACCTGTATGGCGAAAAAATCTGTCCGCCAGGCCCGAAACTGGATTTTTTCAACAGAATAAGCCCAAACCTACCCTGAGTACCAATGGTTTGACTGTTACGGTTGAGCAATCAAGCACCGAAAACTTGCACCGACCCGGACAGTGCCATCGGATTGCAGAAACGGTGCGAAAGCGGCGGCATAGGCAGACCTCACAACCTCGTCGCCAGAGTGCTCCATTGCCTTTACCGCGACCCCAGCCGAGCACATGCCGCGGACTGCAGTGTCCAGATCTGGATAAATCCATACGCCATCGACATCAAACACATCAGTCGGCGTCAATCCCGCGCTGGAGGCAAATTCCCTTAGTGTGCTCTCATCAGACAGAGCAAAGGGGCCGGGTGCGCCGGGCGGCGGCGGTGGCAGAAGCGGTTTTAAGACTGCCACCAACGACGCGGCGTCCATGCCTTCGGGGTTGCCCCAAGTCACTATAGCCACGGTTCCGCCAGGTTTCGTGACTCGTCGGGCTTGCCCCAACGCCAGCGCAGGGTTTCCAGCGTACTGAAATGAATTGAATCCAGTAACGACGTCGAAACTATCATCTTCAAAAGGAATATTTTCCAGATCGGCAAGTTGAAAATCGGCTTTACTTGTTCGTTCCTTCGCGATCATCAACAAGGCTTCGGAGGCATCAATGCCGGATACTTCGGCGCCAAGGTCTGCCGCCAAACCGGCGGCCATTCCAGAACCGCAACCCACATCCAAATAGCGGGTTGTACTGCCGACTTCTGCACGCTTTAGGACTTCGTGATAAACGGGGAGGCAGGATCGCTCTTGAATCTCTGCCCAGTCGCGCGCACGGGCGCCCCAAAGTTGCCCGTTCACCTTCGCC
Source organism: Boseongicola sp. (assembly GCF_057460485.1). Lineage (NCBI taxonomy): Bacteria > Pseudomonadati > Pseudomonadota > Alphaproteobacteria > Rhodobacterales > Paracoccaceae > Boseongicola > Boseongicola sp. Next base: position 1,420 of record NZ_JBVCWP010000018.1, on the reverse strand, counting down.
GTTGTTGGTTTGCGTTCTTGTTTCATTTGCAGCCCCTCTTTTGGTTAATCTAGATATGTTGAGATAATTGGATACCGACCCGTTCAGTTCCACTTCAATATCTGAAGTTGATTTGGCGTCCGGAATACTTACGCTTGTCAAATGAGCACTCAAACCAAATACGGCCAGTACTGCCCAATCGCAGCCGCAGCAGAAATCATTGCAGAGCGGTGGACCCCGCTTATCCTTCGTGGTCTTTTTTCTGGTTTAACCCGTTTTAATGAACTGCACGCAAGCATGCCGCGCTTGTCATCTGCACTGCTTTCAAAGCGGCTCGCCCAACTTGAACACATGCAAATTATCGAACGACAACGTGTTGGGGTGGGCAATAAATTCGAGTATCACTTAACCAAAAGCGGCAACGCCTTGTGGCCGGTGCTGGAACAAATGGGAAATTGGTCGCAACATTGGCTCCGAGATTCCATGACATCGTTGGACAACATTAATCCCGATCTATTTTTTTGGGAGGTTCGGTTTGCCAATATGTCAAACGAGGCAGGGGTGAAAAAACGCCGTGCTGTCGAGATCAGATTGACTGATACCGAGGCGACCAAACGATTATACTGGATGGTATTTGAAGGTTGTGAAATTGACTTGTGCAAGAAAGATCCGGGGTTTGAAATCGATCTTTGGGTAACAGCACCGGTGCAGGTACTCGTCAAAGTCTGGATGGGCCACATAAGGTTATGCGACGCGATCGATATCGAACGAATTTCCCTTCATGGCTCTAGTAAAGAAGTCGAGGCATTTGGTGTCTGGTTCAAGGGTAGCAGTTTTCAGGAAGTAGGCCTTGCGGCAATTTCACAATTGAATGATGGCTAAGTCTAAGATCATCGATTTCCAGCGTGTGTTTGAGCGGCAGCAAAGTCCGACAGAGCCGCCCTCGGCTCGTGTTGCAACGAACGTCTGCCCGCCGCCCGAAGCGATCACTGCGCCAAGCGCAAAACCCCTCAATTACGGCATGCGGCAAATAAACGTCGTCGCCGACAGTGGCATTGCCATACCGTTCGATCCGAATGCCTCCTGAAGTGCGGATAGCATCTCAGAAGCGACTTCTTCCGGGTTAACGCCACCACGTTCCCTGATTTCGTCGATGAGCGGGTTGCCGTAGACAAGCGCTGTTGCAAATGCTTCTGGGTTGTCGATGGTCTTGTTAAATTGGATAGTCTCATGCTCCACATCCCACCATCCTCCAGCAGCCAGATCGGCTCGAACCACTTCAGGGTCTCCATAATGAAAGGGGACTTTATAGAAGCCGGGCGGATCGTCTGGAAAAAATTTCGCACCTACATCATGCGCCATTTTCGAGAATGGGTTTTCGGACATGGCGCTCCAGACATTGAAAATATAGCGTCCGCCCGGTTTCAGAACCCGAGCCGCT
>NZ_JBVCWP010000017.1:0-34955 GCF_057460485.1 Boseongicola sp. | reverse complement strand
GCAGGGTTCGCAACTTCCATTATGGACAGTTCCTCGGAGTTCAGTTCGCAGGAGCAAGCAGCGTGGTTGGAAGACCAACAGGAATTAGCAAGAACGGGTGGATTCTTCTTCTCGCTTAATCGCTACCTGATTTCGGCACACAGGTGAGGCGTTTGAATGCCCGCTCTGTCCGGAGACTGTGTGAAAACTCGATCAGTCGGGAAAACCTGAGAATACAGGTTCCTGTAACTGTCGCTCCGGAAAATACTTTCCCAAGAAAGCCAATCCCTCAATGCTTTTTGAGAACTCCTTCCTGTGCAAATCCGGAAATGTCGAGTTTTCACACAGCCTCTCCGCGATGCGGCCACTGGCGCGGTCCGCCGCGGAGGGGTGCCGTCTGCCCTTTTGAGTTACTTTCTCCAAGTCAGTTACGTGTCTCAAAGCGACTCAAGGCATCTTCGTTGCCATCATTGAAAAAACTTCCATGAACTCTCAAAAATCCGAAAAAATTGCCACAACTCGATAGGTGCCACGGCAATTGGAACGGTAAACGTCAAGAAGCGCAAACTCATTGTGCAAAAAAATACGACTACTCGGCCGCCATCGCAGCCTGAGCGCAAAAACAACTTGCCGCGATGCGTCCGTCGGCGCGGGAGAGTGCGAAATCAAGGCGTTGCTGCAGTAACAAGGTCTCTTCAGTCTTAGCAGCGCCGCGCTTTTTCAAGCAGTCGACTAGCCCTTTCATGCTCCAGACATTATCGGGATGAATCGTCGCCCGGGATAGAGTACCACCCATACCCAAGTCTTCGCGATAGACTTGCTCGGCTTCATTGAAGCGACCTTGTTCAAATAAAAGCGCACCAAGCGCATGGCGTGTCGGCTGTATCCAGCCCCAAGGCTCATCATATGGCAGCGCATCGTCAAGCTCTACCGAGCGACGTAGATGCGCAAAGGCCTCCTCGTAGTTTTCCTTGCGATACTCGATTTCGCCATCCAGCATTGCTTCGGCAACGGCCAAAAGATCAATGCACACATTGTTGTGCAAATACCGGCTGTCCGGCACGCGCTTTTGCGCATCCAGAAACTCCAACCGCATCGCTTCCGCCTCTGCGACCTCACCGAGCGCGGCATGTGCCACCCCCTTGGCGTATAGCCGCATGGCATGGCTGACGCAGAACAATTCTGGCTCTTTAACCGGAGGGAGCGCGACAATCTCCCGCCATTTCCCGAAGCGGATCATAACGTGCTCTTTCATCGATAAATAGCTTTCGATGAAATCGGCCATGGGCGGCGTTTCAACCCTGAGCAGGTCTTCCGGCGTCGTCTCGATCAGGCCCTCCGCTGCACGCAAAGCGGGTTCATACTGACCTAGGAACATCGCGCCGTAGATAGCAAAATGATAGTTGTGAATACGGTATGCGGTATAAAAATTCATTGCGCCTTCTCGATCAACGAATTTCAAATCTGCCTCAACGGCTTGCTCATTCCAAAACAGAGTGTCGCGATAGTTTCCGCACAATATGTCGATGTGCGTCGGCATATGGATCAGATGTCCGGCGTCGGGAACAAGCGTCCGTAGTACGTCGCCAGTTTTCAACGCACGTTCAGGATGCGGCGACATTTCCATAAGGTGGACATGCAAATGCAAAAGACCGGGATGCTTCCATGCCGGGGCGTTCGCAAAGCACTTGTTTAGCACGTCCTCGGCCTCTGCCGTGCCGGCCCCGTCGGCAATCCGGCCTTTCTTCAGGTCCCACATTTTCCAGGGCGTCACGTTCATGATGGCCTCAACGAAAATGCACGCGACCTCAAGATCGCCCGGGTGCGCCTTGTAGGCCTTGCGCATCGAATTCATGAAATCGACGTTCCAAGGCTCCTGATGTTCAATAGGATCCCGCTGAGGATACCGGTTTGGCAGGGCCTCAATGAGGTCGCGTTCAGGCGGCGTGATGTTATCGACGAGCGCCAGCGCGGCCTGCGTCGCGTCGTATGCGGTGGCGAGCGCTTCGGCCTTTCCAACAGGATCGAAGTGATGCCACTCCATGTTATAGTTTGGACCCGCAGCATAGGCGACGCCCCAATGCGCCATCGCACATTTAGGATCGTGCTCAAGCGCCTTGGAAAAGCACTTCACCGCCTCCTCGTGACAGTACGCGAAGGTCCAGACCAGACCCCGGTCAAACCAGCGTTGTGCTTCTTCGCTCGCAGTCGTTACCTTGCGCGAATAGACATCGATATTGAAGTACGACATTTCAGCCACCCCCCAGACATGAGAAATTAGATGCCTTGAGCGTATCACAAATCCGGTAAGATTTGCATAATATCAGTTGAAACTTAGCTCGATCCAGACTGCATAGCGCAGAGAATGGTTACGAATGGGGCGGGTTCGCGAACTCACTAACTGGAGAAATCGACGCAAAGCGCTGACCTGCACCGCACTTCGATTTGTCTGATCTAGATATTGAATAAGGGGGCGCACGATGCGGATTGCGACTGTCGCAACTGGCGGAATTGGAGGCTTTCTCGCCATCAAGCTTGCAACGACCGGGCATCAGGTGGCGACGATTGCGAGAGGCGCCCATCTCGACTGGATTAATCAGAACGGACTTACGCTTGATGGTCCTTTGGGGCGCGAAACCATCCGCTCTTGGATTGCCACGGATGATCCCTCAAAGGTCGGGAACGTCGATGCAATCATATTCGGCGTTAAGGGAGATGGGTTGGAAGCGGCAGCTGAAGCATGTTTACCTATGCTCGGTTCGGACACCGTTGTCGTGCCGTTCCTCAACGGGGTTGAGGCGGCCGATCGGCTTCTAAAAATACTTCCCGAGCGGAATGTTGCGAACGGAATGGCTCAAGTCTCAACGACAATTGCTGAACCCGGGGTTATCAAAAAAACAGGCGAATTCAACGTATTTACCTTCGCAGAGCGCGGCAGCAGACCCTCAGAACGGATCACGGCACTAAGGGCTGCGATCAATGATGCTGGTTCTACTGCGCCTATTGCTGACGATATCGAGCGCGATGTTTGGCGTAAGTTTGTGCTGTTTTCTGCTGTATCAGGCGTGACCGCAGCAGGGCGATGCACAATGGGAGACATCATGGTGCCGCCCAGTCTGAGCAAGTTGTTTCGTAAAGTATTGGCGGAAACTGCAAGTATCGGCCGCGCAATGGGAGTTTTACCTCCTGACAATATCGAAGACTTGTTGTGGGCAACTGCACTTGAACTCCCTTCTGGATTGAGAGCGTCGACAGCGGTAGATTTAGAGTTTGGGCGGTCACTTGAAATCGAATGGGTGTCGGGTAGCGGCTGTTAGGTTATCGGAAAAAGCTGGTGTGGACGCTCCTATTAACGAAGCTTTGTTTGCGCTTCTGCTCCGGCTTGAAAGTAGGCGCAATAAGGTTCGCTAGTCCTAGCAGCAATAGTTGGTGCTGGCTGCCGAGAGAAGCGTTCTCGACCTCATACCTACCAATTTCCTGACCGGATTTCTGCATTTCTGCATAGTTCACCTAAGCCATCGGCCCCGCCGCTGTGTTTCAGATCAATAATGTCCTGAGTAATGATCCCGACATCATGAAGCTCACTCTGCCTGCATGCGCTCAGTGAACGTATCGTTCTTCTACGATCGAGCTGGGCCACAATCCATCCAGTCAATCGAGCTATGAATTGGTTCCGGTTCGTCGTTGCAAGGGAAAGATCTGTCGCGAGTGACATTTGGTATCTCCTATTTGGTATGCCATTCACTCTGCCAAACAGGGGTGCACTCCGCGTAGTGCTCAAACTAAACCACTGCCGGTATAGTTTCTAAACTGGAGTATTTGATCGCCTATCGCCTAAACTGAGTGCAGGAGGACCAATCAATGGCGCGTAAGGGATACGGCATCTACTGCCCGACGTCTAAGGCTTGCGAAGTATTGGAGCCACGCTGGACCATCCAAATTCTCTGCGAACTTTGGGATGGTAATACGCGCTTCAATGAGATCCGGCGTGCACTTCCGGGTCTGTCCCCGCCTCTACTTTCAAAGCGCCTTAAAGAGCTAGAAGCCGAAGGTATGGTCGAGCGCGTCGAAAATCGTGCGCTTGGCACTATCGATTATTTTAGGACTGAAAAGGCGATTGAGCTTGAGACCGTCTTTGACGAAATGGCGCGTTGGGCGCAACGTCACGTGGACGCCGATATAGCGCTATCTGATCGTGACGCTGGCATGCTCATGTGGAAGCTTCGGCGAAGGGTCGATACGGAGAAAATGCTGGAAGGGAGAAACGTTGTTCGCTTTCATTTCCCTGACTCAAGCGGCAAGCATGACACCTACTGGTTTGTTGCCGAGCGTGGGTCAGACGTCGATTTATGCATTCATGATCCACGACTCGATCCAGATCTTTACGTAGAGTGTGAAGTAGGTGTGCTGACGGGTATCTATATGGGGCGGCGAAGTCTTTCTCGTGACGTCGATGATGGTAAGCTGTTTTTGAGTGGCGACACACGCTTGGTGAAAAACTTCACAAAGTGGCTTCCGCCCAGTGTCTACGCCAATGTCGAGGGTATCGCGGCAGCTAAATCTAATCTCTAGTCCCAAAATCAATCCCATGATGCGGTTTTATTGGCAGCTTTGTCCCGCAACTCGGTCATAGACCCCTCGGACCTCGCTGCGGTCGCGACCACTGTCGGTTTTTCTGGCTGCATTGCAGCGTAACTCTTGGATCGGTTGGAGCTGTCGATTTACTGCACAAGCGAAGGACGCGATTTCAGTCCGGCCGCTCTGGGTTCACAACAGCCATTCGCTGCAAGGCCCGTCGATGACCGCTCTGCGGACAAAGTCATCATTTTCTTGATAGGCACTTTCTGATTCAACCGATTGTGTCCAGGACCTGGCCAAGATGCTTTTTCAATCTCAGATTGATTTTTATCAATGAGCGCCTCGGGAGAAATAGTTAAATAGATTACGCCGCAATTCTGGTCGGGGTGAGAGAGATACGTGTGATCTGTCTGCATGGGATCGGTATTCGGGCTGAAATGACGCAAAGATGAACACGTTTACTAGGAATGGAGGGTAGAAAATGAATGGAGCTAAGAAAGCAAGATGCATTGCTATTCTCGCGTGCTCGTCCATCATGTTGACTGCGTGTGACGGCGGAAGCGGTAGGCCAACTTTTCCCAGTGTAGATCATAAGGTGGAACTGGCTCAGGATACGCTCGATACCTATGGCTTTGACGTTGATGCCAGTGAATTGAGCATTGCGCAGGTTAGCGCTCTCGCCTTCTTGAGTGTTAATACCGACATCGGACCAGTCGGCCGCGCGGAAGCCAAAGCGAGGAATAGCATTCGAGCAATTCTGAATTAATTGTTTGTCTCGTTAACCGGCACCATTTCTATTAGATGGCGTGCGCAATAGAAGTGAAAAGGCCATTGCCGCTTGAGTGGCCTTTATTTCAAAGAAGATATGAGCTGCGCGCAGTTAGTAAATGTTAGCCTTTAGCAGCTAAGCGCGTAGAGAGCCTTTGGAAAATGGCAGTCGATCCTCCTCTAGCGCATGCCAGGAACCGCCACAGTCGTCGTAAACTCCATGTTGCCCCAAGTCTGCTTTGGGCTCTGTGCCGCCATTGCGCACCGGTTCGTCCAACGGCCGCTTAAGATTAACGAAAGTCGCGGTTTTGGCTCATTCAATTGATATGACTACAACATCTTGGGCTATTGAACGGGCGCTTATGGGACGACGCACATGGCTGAGGATGCTGCGTCGCAGCGGTCCGGTTCGGAGCCCGTTGCTCATTGCAGTTAGCGGCCGCTTCGAGCCACCCTTACCAATTCGACGGCTTGCTGCGAACGGCAGCTTTTGGCCTTTCGTTAGGGAAAAAAGCGACTCTGGGGCCACCGACATGCACCTGCCCCCCTCATTCACCGACGCATTCAGAATGGAACTCAGAACCGCAGCTGCTCTAGCATCCTAGCAGGCACGAGCTTAACCAGGACGAGTTACAGGCACTGGCGACCCTCATGCAGGTTTGACCTAGAACAAGGCATCTGTTGGACGTCCGGTTAGGGTGAGCTATGAAATTGCACCTAATCTTTCTGACCCTCGGCGCACTCTTCTTGCTGGGACTGTTCGCGGATCAGTTCGGGCGGCGCACCCGACTGCCCCGGGTCACTCTGCTCTTGCTCTGCGGTATCGCGGTTGGCAGTTCAGGTCTGAACCTGCTGCCACTAGAGGCGAAGTATTGGTACGAGTTCCTGACCATTGCTGCCTTGACTATGGTCGCCTTCCTGCTGGGCAGTTCGCTATCGTTGAAAAACCTGCGCGAGCATGGGGCGACGATCCTGGCGATCTCGCTGTCAGTTGTGATCGTGACGATTGCGGTCCTCGGCGCCGGGCTTTGGGCTATTGGCATCGACTTGGGTCTTGCCCTGCTGCTGGGCGCGATTGCCACGGCGACGGACCCGGCAGCCACGCAGGATGTGATCCATCAAGCCAAAGCCAAGGGAGGATTCCCCGATACCCTGACTGGCATCGTCGCTATCGATGACGCTTGGGGCGTGCTGGCATTTTCGTTGATTCTGATCCTCGTCGGCCTGCTGAACGGTGGAGAGTCGAACGGTGGCCTGCTCGACGCTGCTTGGGAAATCTGTGGTGCGTTGGCTCTGGGGCTGGCTATTGGCTGGCCCGGGGCCTATCTAACCGGGCGTTTGGCAAAGGGAGAGCCGCAACAGACCGAAGCGTTGGGCGTCGTGTTCCTATGTGCCGGTCTGGCACTTTGGCTGGACGTATCGTTTCTAATCGCGGGCATGACCGCTGGGGCAGTGATCGTAAACTTTGCTCGACACCATTCCCGCGCATTTCACGAGATCGAACATTTTCAATGGCCGTTCATGATCCTGTTTTTTATCCTCGCTGGGGCGTCGCTTGATGTCAGCGCGCTGGGCGAGGTCGGACTGATCGGACTGGGCTATGTCGTCCTACGGATCCTCTCGCGGATCATCGGTGGCTGGATCGGAGCGGTTATCGGTGGTGCGCCACGGGAGCAGCGCCCGTGGTTTGGTATTGCCTTGCTACCGCAGGCAGGTGTTGCGTTGGGCATTGCTCTGATTGCTGCTGAGGAATTTCCAGCATACGCCGAAGCCATCTTGACCGTCACCATAGGCGCCACCGTGGTATTTGAGCTGCTCGGCCCTTCCGGTACTTTACTGGCCCTACGAAAGACAGCAGCCGCAAAGTCCGCATAGCTGTCGTTCCGACACGGGATTTAGCTGCGGCGCGCGCGAATGACCGCTTTTTTCGCTGCACTGCAACAAGCGTAGTGTGGTGCGGTCTGTGACGAGGGTGCCGTCACTCCCATCCTACGACAAAAAAAGAAGGCCGGTTTGTCCCGCAACTCGGTCATAGACCCCTCGGACCTCGCTGCGGTCGCGACCAATGTCGGCTTTTCTGGCTGCGTTGCAGCGTAACTCCTGGATCGATTGGGGCTGTCGATTTGTTGCACTCGATGCCGTTCGCTGCAACTAGCACCAAGGTCTGCTATGCGGCACAAAGTGGATATTCGCGAGAACCGAGCCTTCAGTAGTTTCGTTGCTTTACAGACCCTTCAAGCTTTTCCAAGGTCTGTCCTTTTGGTTCAGATGGTAGGGGAAACTCTTATCGAAATATCGACAACTTTCTGAAGCGCATGCTATCGCAATTTCGGCACCTATGTCAGTTCGCTGATCTGGTAGGTCGACCTCGCCAACCATTCCGGGGCAACTTCAACGCCCCAACCTGGGGCGTCGGTGACACGAGCATGCCCGTCTTCGATGCCGTAGGGCGATTCAACAAATAGCCCCTCTTGCCAAGGGTAATAATCGGGACCTTCTATCGAGAATTCCAAGTATTTGCCTGCATTCGGAATGGCGCGCAACAAATGCATTGTGAACAACGTCACAAGCGACAAATTTGCGCAATGAGGGGTAACGGGCAGACCGGAAGCTTGCGCCATTTCAACGACCCTTAGCGTGCGGCAAATGCCACCGAGGTAAAGGATATCGGGCTGAACGATATCCACGGCCCTCATATCGATCATCCGTTTCCAGGTTGAGAGGTCACAATCCTGTTCGCCCCCGGAGACATCGATTTCTAGCGCATCTGTAACCTGTTTTGTCTGCTCCAAATCCCAATAGGGGCAAGGTTCTTCGTAGTGGCAAAAGCCGCGGTCCTGAAGCATATGCCCAACCTCAATTGCCCTTTCTGGCGAATAGCAACTGTTGGCATCTATCAGCAAATCAACGTCATCGCCCAGTTCGCGGCGCATAGTGGAAATGATCTCTTCGGTGCGGCCTGGCCACTCGTCCATGTTTCGTCCAACCTCTGCGCCAGCCCGCACCTTGAAGGCGTCAAAGCCATGGGTGTCGCGTATACGTTTCAGTCGTGCGGCTTCATTCTTCGGGGTGATGTTGCGTTTCATTGAGGATGCATAGGCGCGGACCAATCCCGGCGTGCCGCCCAAAAGTTCAGCCACGGGCATGCCCTGCTGCTTGCCACGCAGGTCCCAGATCGCAGTGTCCAGCCCGGCCATCGCGCGGCGCAGATAGGACCCAGGAAACTTGTGTTCGCGCTCTGTCACAATATCCAGCAGGTCATCCAAGTCCGTAGTGTCTTGGCCAAGGGTCCAAGGGGCGACCTGACGGTGCAGCACCATGCATGTGATGTCGGAGTGATACGTTGACACCTGTCCCCAGCCTTGAGCGCCATCTTCAGATGTGATGCGCACAAATCCAACGGCCTCGGTCGTGAAGGTTTCTATTGATCTCAGCTTCATCTGATATCCTTTCAGCCTTTTTCCGCCCTTTGTACTCACTGCTGCGCTTTTCACTATATCCGCATTTGGGCGACGGGCTCACCCGCTCGACCCGACCTATACCAGCGCAGCAACCGGCCCCTACCTGCCGCTTGCGGGGCTTCTCAAAACTGTGCGCTCGTTTCCTCAAGCCGCCTTCCGATTACTGGCTGCGGCTAAGCAGAATGGTTATCCTAAGGTCAGCTTTTAAGAAACACTTTGAAATTCTGGTATGCAGAAAATATCAGGTTTCCGCGCTCAATGTCGAAATGTGCTAAGTGCAGCATTCGGTAGGTCGGTCTCGAAGTGGCGCATTGTCCCAATGAATACGTCACGAGCACGGAAACTCTGCCTGACGTCAGCGCCTAGGCAAGACGATTGGGATCTCTAGCAGGCATTTCTCTTGGCTGACCAATGTCTTATTTGGGGGGCGATACGGTCGTTGGAGACGGGTTTCGCGCGAGATCGTTCAAAGCAATTGCGGATCAAGTCTGGCCGGCCAAAATGCTTCACAGACTGAACTCAAACTTCTATGGTCGACCTCTTTTTGTAGCTGGAGATTTGAAAATGGCCATGAATGCAATTCAAGCAGGCAAGACAACAGTGGTGACCGGAGGCGCGGCTGGTATAGGGCTCGCTGCGGCGCAACGTTTCGCCCAGAAGGGTATGAACATTGTTCTTGTTGACGTGCGCGCCGAGCTCTTTGAAGCTGCGGAAAACTTACTGAGCGCAAAGGGTGCCCCAAATGTGATGACGCGGCAGGTCGATGTCTCAGATCGGGTGGCGGTCAAGGCACTCGAAGGAGAAATCGCTGATCGTTTCGGCGGAGTGGACGTGTTGATGTGTAATGCTGGAACCCAACCGGGCAGTGATATTTTCGATAGCACCAAGACATGGGATCAAGTGCTGTCGGTCAATCTTGGCGGCGTCATAAACTTTTGCCAAATCTTTGTACCGGCGATGATGTCACGGGGGGATGCCGGCTTGGTCATCAACACGGGTTCCAAACAAGGCATAACGACGCCTCCCGGAGACCCAGCCTACAATGTCTCGAAAGCAGGTGTGAAAGTCTTCACTGAAGCCCTTCAGCATCACTTAAGAGAGAACACATCTAAGGTGACGGCACACCTGCTTGTTCCAGGCTTTGTCTTCACTGATTTGACCCGACACGGGCGAAACGAGAAGCCAGCGGGCGCCTGGACGCCTGAGCAAACCGCTGATTTCATGATCGACAGCTTGGCGCGAAAAGATTTCTATATCATCTGCCCTGACAATGACGTCAGCCGCGCTGTCGACGAAAAGCGCATGGCCTGGGCGATGGGGGACATCATTGAAAACCGCCCGCCGCTCTCTCGTTGGCACAGCGATTGGGCCAGTTCTTTTGACAAGTTCTCCAAAGGAGATTAACTCGCCGCTCCTTCACCTAGCGTGCCGCGCAACTTTTGTTGGGGCACACGAAGATGGGTAGCACGGTTCGTTATTTGGGCGTCGGGTTGGATGACGCTAGGGCGATTGCCGAGACTGTATATATCTAAGTCCTTGGGCCGCTCGAAATAGGCGGTCCAATGCGGACTTAATAGCCGTCGTTGGTATGACGAAGCGCTTGTTTTAGCTTCGGCCAACACCCGGGTGCAGAGCCCAAACAAAGCGATACCGACCACATCAAAGGCCCGGAAGGCGAAAATCGTCAGGCATATCTTCTAGGCGCTGTTGTTGTATGATTGGGTGAAACCTTCCCGTCGGCTCCGTACCGACCCTCCACAAGACCACCTTCCATCTCCCGCGCGTGAATTCCCAAAACGAGCAGCGCTGGCCAAAGTAGGTAGGCTTCGATTTCGATATTTTCCCCAAATGACAAGAGCGTCAGAGTCATCATATCGCGATGGGAGGCCTACGGACTGGTCGCGATTGAAGCATTTAACTCTGACCGAACCTTGATTTGCAGCGAAATCGATGGGCTCCGCGATCATGAACGTGGCGGGGCAATCTATGTTCAGAACTCCACAATTTCTGACTGGAGCGCAGCCATATCTGGCTCAGAGAAGACTTGGAATTCTTCAAGAAAGCTATCGGATTTTCGTACCAGCAGCGTTCGTGAAACGGAATTCTAATCAAACTGACAAACACTGACCAAGGAATTGTGGTCGGGCCGTCCGAGTAGCGAAGCCGTCTGACTTTCAAGGTTTCGAGTGGCTGCCATTGATACAGGTCGCGGCGCATTGCATTCTGGGCTCTTTTAGCGGCCATCGCATCTGGTCCGGCCAAGGTCAGTTTTGTCCTGCGTGCCTTAGGGCTCCACGCAGCCAACGTCTGCTTCGAGGAATCCAGACCTCCTGCGTACAGCGACGGATACTCCCCCCGGCCAGTTTAGCCTGGGGAATAGTGTTTTATATCGTCCCATATCGACCCTCTAATGTTTGAGCTGCCTGCAGCGACGGGCTAACTGTCGCCGGGTTTGAGAGATCTCCCCGACACAAGCCCAGGGCGTGCTCTACAGATTATCTTCAGAACACTTGATTGACCTATGTCAAACGCCGACATCCAGTGCCCAGTTAGTGTTTGTAAGTGCAGGTTGCCGCCGCAACTTCTATCGAAGCTTGCGCAAGCCAATTCAGACGACCCAGATAGGAAACACAAGATGCCCGCATCATCTTCCAGAAAAGCCGAACCAACGAACAACCAGCACGATGTCGGCGACGATATCGCTGCCGAAATCGCCCAGATCAAAAATGACATTGCCAGCCTCGGCAAATCATTGAGTGCATTTGGAAAGGACCGTATCGGATCCCAGTCGACCGCAGAAACCCTTGAAAGTGCCCAGCAGGCCTTGAAAGAGATCCGCGACGAGATGACCTCAATCGAACATGACATCGAGCGCAAGGTCACCGAGCATCCGATGCAATCGCTGCTGATCGCAGCCGGGTTGGGCTTTCTCGCGGCCTACTTGGTCCGGCGCTAAGGGGCCGTTTGGGAGTGGATCGGCTGATATCGGTGATTGCCAGCCTGACTGCGCTGGAACTCAAGGCGACCGCGCGTCAAGCGTCTCGCTCCGCGATTGTTGTGGGGGGGGCAGGACTTCTTTTTTTGACCTGCTGGATTTTATCTGTCGCAGGCATCGTGTTGATACTGGCGCGCGGGATCGGTGTTGTTCCGGCTGTCTTCACCATCGCTTGTTTTCTACTAGTAACGGGTTTGGGCCTGGTGTTGTGGGTGAGATGGCGCGCCAGGAGAGAGCGCAGGGAAAGGCGCGCTCGGCTCGAGACGCAATGCCTTGCCGCCGCCTCCGTGCTGGCCGCCCTGCCCCGCAATGGGGCGAATCATGCGGTGATTGTCATCGCTGGACTAGTGGCCCTGGCGCTTTTGTCGAGCAAACCGCGAAATGATGGGGATGACGGAGCCTAAGGCTGACGGGACCATCCTAACGCGCCCAAAATGGTGGAAGATTGCCCCGCGTGTCTTGGGCGGAGCAACGCTGTCAGCGCTAACTGTCGCTGTGGTGCACTTGGGCGAGATTGAGACCTTTGCGACACTCGCCTTACTGCGTGGACCAACTGGCTGATCGCAGCAGTATTTGCCCAAGTTGCGACTTATGTCGCTGCCGCATCGATTTGTTATGGGATATTGCGCAGCGCAGGAGTACAGGTCGCCCACTTGCTGCACGCGCAGTCGCTTTCTCTGGGCTCTAAGTACGCACTATGCCAACGATATCCTCGGCGGCGCATTTACGTTGGGTTCGTTACCATCACTCTATGTGCGGAGGACATGTGTTCGTCGTTTTTCTACGGGTATTTTCCAGCAAGCCAGCTTGTGACGACCCAATAAATCAGAGATTTTGGCAAGGGCGTGATGCAAGGCTATTTTAGCGATATTTTGCCGTCGATCCAGTCTCTGTGACTTTGGGGCTACTGGGTAATCGGTCTGTTTGCCTTCGGTGAGGCACTGGTTTTGACCAGCGTCTTTGCACCTGGCACCGTTATTGTTGTTCTTGGTGGCGCGCTCGTGGCCCAGGGGCTTTATGATTTTGGTGACATGATATGGTTTGTGGCCATAGGCACAATCCTGGGGGCGGAAGCTAGTTTCAGGATTGGAGCCAAAGGTGCCAGCCTCTTTCAGGAGGGTAGACGGGTATTCTCGTCTGCACATCTTGAACGTGGAAAGCGGTTCTTTGCGAAATACGGCGCACCCAGTATCGTCATGGGCCATTTTTTTGGCCCGCTACGACCAGTTCTTCCTGTTGTCGCCGGCTTAGCGGACTTTTCCCGGCGCCGCTTTTTTCTGTGGAATGTGACCGGAGGCTTTGCTTACGCCGTCATTCTGGTCAGCGTGGGATACTTTTTTGGCACTGCCGCCGATTTGTTCAGCGCCACGATAACCCGCGCCCGGCTATTTGTTCTTGCCGTTTTGCTAACGATCGCGATCTTATGGTTTGCTGCGGTCAAACTGCGCAAAGCACTGCCGTTCTTCATTTCTGTTCTTCGGTCTGTCGGTTGGGGTATCAAGGATAATCCGGATGTATGTGCACTCGTAGCGCGCCACCCCATCCTTTTCAGGTTCCTGTCTGACCGCCTGTCACGGGACGCGTTCACTGGTCTGCCAGCCACTATGTTGGCAGCGTCTTTTGCTTACTTTCTTATGCTCTATGCCAGTTCGACGCTCGATTTTATCACTCAAAGCCAGATCGTTGCGGCAGATGTCCGGGTCGCCAGCCTGCTGTCCGCTTTTCGCGACCCTGCTTTGGTGCATTTTTTCACGGGTGTTACGGCCTTAGGATATTGGAGGGTTATCGCAACCCTCGTGATAGCCGCTTCCGCTCTGATGTCGTTGTATGGACGGCTGCACTATTTGCCGGGACTATGGCTGACCGTGATCGGAACCCAGCTGACGGTCACGCTGCTTAAAAGCGTCTTCGCGCGCCCGAGGCCAGAGATGGCCGTATATGCCGAAACCAGTTTTTCTTTCCCAAGCGGACACAGTGCGGCCAGCGTCGCTTTTTTTGGGTTTCTGACTTACGTTCTTATCCGTGAACGTATTGGTCCGGTCGTCGTTTCGTTTCTCATTGGCGCAACCCTCGTATTTTTGATCGGGCTGAGCCGGATATACCTCGTTGAACACTATCTGAGCGACGTTCTGAACGGGTATCTTGTCGGCGTTCTTTGGGCGTTGCTCGGTATTTGGTTGGCGGAATGGCTGAATACACGGAGAGATTGGAACAGGCAGGTTTCAGTTCTGTCTTGGCAGAAAGTTGCGTCTTTAGGCGTGAGCGTCAGCGCTGTTGTGACCGTTGGGCTGATGGTGAAAGACTATCACCAGACTCGCAACCTGCGGCCTATCCCCGCCATAATAGAGTTGAGCGAGCCACTGGAAACTGCTTTCGCAGTCGGTCAATTATCCACCCATTCCAAAAATATACTGGGCCAGCCGCTGGAGCCGGTCAGTCTCGTAGTGCTAGCTGAAAGCGACGCTGCTTTTTTGGAAGCGTTCAGCAAGGCAGGTTGGCTTGCAGCTGACTCGCCAGGATTGACCAACATGTCACGCGCGGCCTTTGCGGCCTGGTTCAACAGAGGGTATGATACTGCCCCTATCACGCCCGCATTCTGGGACGGTCGGCCGAACGACTTCGATTTTCAAATAGGGACTTTGGAAGAAAGTCTTAGAGTACGCCATCAGGCCCGGTTTTGGCGTACAGGTTTTCGCAGTGAGGATGGCCTGCTGATCTTCGTCGGTACGGCCAGTTTCGATAAAGGGCTTAAATGGGGGTTGACCCATCACATCGATCCCAACATCGATGGTGAGCGGGATTTTCTTGCAACAAGTCTTCGAAATACTGGCCTGATCAGCTTGGAGAAACATCTCCAGCTTGTTGCGCCTGTTCTGGGTCAAAACCTAACAGGTGATCCTTTTTTTACAGATGGAAGAGCTATCGTGCTGCAAACCGAAGCCCAAACGCACACTACCTCAGTAAATCCTGAGCCAGAAATTTAGTCGAGATGACATCTCAACCCACAATTGGACTTGCACTTGGCGGTGGCGCTGCGCGTGGAATTGCTCACATCGTGGTGCTTGAGGCTTTTGATCAGTTAGGCATAAAGCCCGATTTCGTTGCTGGTTGCTCTATCGGAGCATTGCTTGGCGCTGCATATGCCTCCGGCATGAGCGCCGCCGAGATACGTGATCATACATTGTCAGTTCTCGGCACGCCCGCAAAGGCTGCGCGGCAGCTGTTTTGGTCAGGCAGCAATCGCTCCGCATCCAGACCGATCAATCTGTCGTTTTCCCGGCCAATCTCACTCAATGGTCTTGGTATTGTGCAGTTGGTCTCTCCGCCCGGGATGGCCAAGCGCGTTGAAGACACGCTCATTCCGCTCGCAATCAGCACGACGGATTTTTACACCGCAACGGAAGTGACGATCGAAACCGGTGACCTTGAAACAGCGGTCGCCGCATCAATCGCAATTCCGGGTTTGATTTCGGCCCCAAAGCTCAATGGCAAAGTCTTAATCGACGGAGCCTATACCAACCCAGTCCCGATGGATCAGGTGCGCAGAAAAGGGTGTGGTTTGCTGATTGCTGTAGACGTGACCGGGACCCCTCGACCTCAAAGCAGGACTTCCGACCCGGGGCCAACCGAGCTTCTTCTGGGGGCTACTCAAATCCTCCAAAAACAAATCACGAAGCTACAAAGCGAATTTTCCAAACCAGACATCCTAATATCGCCGAATATTGACCATTTCGGTGCGCATGACTTCTTGAAGATCAAGGAAATCCTGAAAGCGGCCGAACCGGAACGCGAACGTCTGAAACGCCGCTTAGAGAGGCTCTTGTCGGGCATGTAGGACGGCGAAATAATCCCATAGGCGGCTGAGAAACAATATTTTTAATAGAAACGCTCGGATGCAAAGAGCGGTGACACTGGTGTCATTCAAATCGAACTGATTGAACATCCCCAATTCACGAATGACCGCACTGCGAAAGCAGAAAGCGTGGCATCGGGATGGTGGGCAGACGGCGTCTCTGGGCCAAAAAAGCAGACCGGACAGACAGTGCCGCCATCGGTTTTTCAATCCGACTTAAACGGGTCGACTTTGTTTAGTTGGTGGTGAAAGTGGCAAGATCTATCTTGTTGAAGGCGTTCGCTTGGGTTGATGGCTTCATTCTGCGGTTTTCATGCCTAAATGCTGCAGTACTCTACGTTCAATAACAACGACTAACTGGTACAGGGCGACGGACAAGAGCACCGAGACGCATGCAACCGTCCAGATCATCCCGAAATCCAGATAGCCGCGCGATTGGTTCAGCAAATTGCCAAGTCCACGTCCGGTGGCCAGCCACTCTGCAATCATGACGCCAAGCAAAGCCCTCGGGACCGTAAGACGCGTGGCGGCAAATAGATAAGGAAGGGATGCTGGGATCGTGACCATCCGCATTTCTTGCCAGGCCGTTGCACCGTAAGCGCGCGGTAGATCATGTGCGCTGCGCGGAACTAGCGCTATTCCTTGAGCCAGGGTGACGAAGGCGGGAAAGAACGTCACCGAGATGGTTACCCAAAGCGTCAGAGAGGTGCCTCGCCCAAAGATGAGCACCAGCAGTGGAGTTAGTGCGACCAGTGGCATCGTTTGCGTAACAAGCGCTACAGGCATGAAGGCACGAATGGCGTTTGGGAACAGCCGCGTTGAGATTGCCAACAGGAAGGCAAAGCCAATGCCAGCGGCCATGCCCACTAATGTGATCGGGAGGGTCTCTGCCAAAGCCTGCAATAGCTTTGCCTGTGCAACGGGAGCCGTCTTTGCCAAAAACAGATAATCGATCACCCCCCACGGTGTTTTCGCGATCATTGCGGGCACGCCTGTCAGTGCGATGAAGACCCACCACAAAAGGAAAGGAAGGGATACAATACCAACCAGCATCGCGATCCGGTGCAGTGGCGACGCAGGAAGCACTGCACCGCCCGGTGCTGCTGTGTTCAGCGTTACAGCGCGGCTTGCTCCCAGCAAGCGCCGTGCAATCAGCGCAAAGATCAGATAGCCCACACCCGCAATTGCGGTTGCGATCAGTCCGATGCCCCAAAGCCTGTCTGGTTCTCCACGACCAAGCGACCCAAGCAGGTAGGTTCCAAGGCCCCAGCGTCCTCCTCCGCCAAATTCGGCCAGAATTGCACCCAATACCGCGTTTGGAGCAGCAATCTGAAAGCCCGTGATAATGGTGGGCAACGCGCCGCGCATTTGGACCAGCCGCAGAATGCGCCAACGACTACCGCCATACGCCCGAACCACATCGCTGACCCGATTGTCTGACTGGCTCAGCCCGATCACGGTCGCTGTCATGGTGACGAAGTAGACGGCCAATGCGGCAAGGACGACGCGAGGTGCCATGCCTGACAGGGTAAGCACGAGGATTGGTGCAATGGCGATGGGCGGTAACGCAAAAATGGCGATGTTCACGCCCCGAAATAAGCGTAACAATGTCGGTGACATCGCGAAAGCCACCCCTGCTATCAGCGCCACCGCATTGCCGATCAGGAACCCCAGTCCAGAGGCATAGAGTGTGGCCCAGATGTGACGCGGATAATCGGCGCGATCTTCCCAAAGGCGGATCAGGATTTCTGAAAACCCCGGCAACGCACCGCTTGCGACCAGCTCAAGGCGGCCTGCTATCTCCCAAATCAGAAGAAGGATTACGATATTACGCAGACCTGTGGGCACCCTAGCCATGCAGCACCGAAGCGATCCGATCTGTCAGCGCATGGAACCTTGGATTTGAGAACAAGTCAGGATGGCGGGGACGCTCAAAAGGGACGTCAACTGTTTCGACAATCCGACCTGGATTTGCGTGCATCACAGCGACACGGTCGGCCAGAAAAATGGCCTCATCTATACCGTGGGTGACAAGCAGGGCCGTCGAGCTTGTCTCCTGCCAGACACGTTGCAGCTCAACGTTCATCTGACGGCGCAAGATTTGATCCAATGCACCGAAGGGTTCGTCCATGAACAAGACGCTGGGCTTTGTGACAAGCGCGCGGGCAATAGCAACGCGCTGGCGCATGCCCCCGGAAAGTTCACCGGGGAGCGAGTTCTCAAACCCCTTCAACCCCACAAGCTCAATCATCGCCTGCACTTGGGCCGCGTGGGCCTTGCGGTTCAGCCCGATGACCTCCAGCGGCATCTCGACATTGCGACGCACGCTGCGCCACGGCAGCAGTGCGGAGTCCTGAAATGCAACGCCAGTCTTACCAGATCTCGCAGCCACCACAGGCGGTTCGCCATTGATCAAAACGTCGCCGGCATCCGCGGTCTCTAGCCCCAAAGCGATGCGCAGAGCTGTCGACTTGCCGCAGCCGGACGGGCCGATCAACGCGGTGAAGGACGCAGGTGGACAGTGCAGCGTCACATCGCGCAACGCCTCAACCGTCCTTCCGCGTCCTTCAAAGATCTTGCCGACCCCGGAAAGGGAAATCCCGTCCGGGGTGGTCATCAGATTTCTTCAAGCAAGGTTGTGTCGAACATGTCGCGCGAACCGACGATGCCAACTTCAGCCAAAGCACCGAGGTTTGCTTCGATGCCTTCTTCGGTCATCGCAAAGACTCCCGCTGGGTTTTCCATCAACGGCTTTTGAGCTCCGTTGAAAAAGACCTCGTTATCGATGGTCCGTCCGGTACCTGCAAAATGTGTATCTGCCCACTTTGGCGGCCAAACGGTTGTGTCAGCGTTGTTTTCAACCCAGCCCTTGCGGCTAGCGCGCAACCAAGCGACCAGCTCCGCGCGTTTGGTGTTCAGAATTTCGTCGGTCACCACGACAGTGTCGTTATAGGTCGTATAGCCAAAGTCATAAAGAAGGAACGACGTGGCCTCGGCCCCTTGCTGGCTGATTGTGTAGGGAACGTTGGTTGTAAAATCGAGGCTCGCATCGATCTCGCCTTTGATCAACGGGGTCGGGTCATAGGCGTAAGGGACGATGTTCACGTCGCTGGGAGCAATGTTGTTCAACTTCAGCATTGCTTCGACAGAAATCACGTTTACCGGAGGCACAGCAAGAGTCTTGCCGACTAGATCGGTGGGTGAATTGATGCCGCTGCCAACCAGCGACACGATTCCGATAGGGTTCTTTTGGTACTGTGCGCCGATGATCTTGAAGGGCGCGCCCTGATCAACAATCGCTTTGATCGTTGTGTCTGGTGTGGTCAGTGCCAGATCGGCGCGACCCGCGATGATGGTGCTTTCAGGGATCACATCAGGGCCGCCAGACAGATAGGTAAGGTCCAGACCCTCGTCGGCATAATACCCTTGGTCCATGGCTAGGAAATAGCCTGCAAATTCGGCGTCATTTATCCACGCGGCCTGCATGGTCATTGGCGTCGCAGCCATGGCTCGCATCGGAAGGGCTGATGCAGCGGCTGCGGCACCAACAGTGCCCAAGAAATGGCGGCGGTTTAGTCTTAATGTCATGTCATTCGTCTCCTGTTGGATGGTGTCAGGCAAGGCCTTGGATGCGCTGCAATTCCTGCAGCGGTGGTGTTTGAGCGATTTGTTTGGGTTCCAACAATGGCCACTTTACGCCGCTAGGGCGTTTGGCGCGGCGTTCCACTGTATACATCTGTGTCGGGGTCGCGATCTTGTCGACCAAAATGTCGGTCTCGGACGGCTGCAGCTGATCGTCGACCATTTGTATATCATGTACGACGGCCATCACCGGAGTTGTCTCATCGACCAAACCGAGGTCGGTAAACATGCCCCATTCCAGATCAAAGAACCCGTGCCCTTTGCCGAAACGAACACCGTTCTTGGAGACGGCAGAAGCTCCCGTCACCATCAGGTCAAAGCGACCGCGTTTCGCAATTTCTTCCAACGTGATCGGAGTGCCGAAGTGCTCCATCCCGTCCAGCCAAGAGGCGTAGAGCGCGGCACCCTCTGGAACATTTTCAGGTTCCATCAGAACAAAGCCTCGATAAATGCCATAGGTTGACATCACGAAGGGCTTGCCATCTTCGATCATGCGGCGGCGCAGGTCGGCAAGACAGTTGTCGGGCGTGATAAAGGCGAAGTTAGATGCAGTGTAAGCGTCTTCCGCGACCAAGTGGTCGGTTGCCATGTCTGATCCTTCGAAATCGGGGATGACTTCGGCGAAATTCAGATGGAACCGCGTATCGGGCTTTGCAACATCGCGCAGTTTTGTCCAAATCCGTTCTCGGATGACCTTTGATGTAGACATTGCGATTCCTTCGCGTTTCAGTGTTTCATAATAATGAAACTTTTGTTTCAATGGTCAAGTTGAATCTGAGAACGACACAGGATATTCCTTTTTCATGGCATCACGACTCATCCTCCGCATTCACGAAAAACAGGCGCGTCTCACCAGCAGCGAACAAAAAATCGCTAGCGTTTTATTTGAAAATCAGGGCCTTATAGAAACTCACACCGCGACGGAACTTGCCAATATGGCTGGAGTGTCCAAAGCGACGACGGCCCGTTTTTTTCGCAGCTTGGGATATGTTGATTTTGAGGAAGTCCGCCTGCAAGCGCGCGAAGAGCGCGATCGGACGCAGCCCTATGCCCAAAGAGAAAGCGCCCCTGATCAGGTTATTCTGGGCCGGTCCATTGTCGACCACTTGGATCTTGAGCTCCGCAACTTGACCCGCACTTTTGAAGAACTGCGCTCAGACCGGCTGCCAGAGGTCGCCGAAATCCTGTCAACTGCACCACGGATTTGGTTCTTAGGTTTCGGTGCCGAAGATGGCGTGGCACGCATTGGCAAGACGCTTTTCTCGCGATTGCGACACGATGTGCACTATCTCGATGGTGCAGGGCAGGATTGGGCCAGCGATTTGGCGATGATGGGCCCGCGTGATGCACTTGTACTCGTATCGCTGGAGACACGACCAAAGCTTTTACGCTCCTTGCTGGCTTACGCGCGGACATCTAGGATGCGCATCATAACAATCACTGATCATCGCTATCAGGCGCAGGCGGAACGTTTCTCTGAAACGGTTTTGCCTTGCCACGTCGCAAGCTACGGCATGCTCAACACCCATGCGACAGTGGTGTCTATGTTGCGTTTACTTGCGATTGCTTTTGTTGGGAAGAATGCTGTCACGGTGAAGCAAAGGGCCGAAACGCTTGATGCAATTGTTGAGGAACTTGATCTGCTGGAGTGACAACGCAGCCCATCAACTCCTGAGACTTGACCGTCTTATGACACGAGGCGGAGCGGGAGCAGAAACTGCATCTCGGCCTGAATTCTTCTCGGTAGATTTGGGCCGCCCCAATCGGCGCCAATTGGCTGCTCGTTCGAAAATGTGGACACGGTACCTGGTGAGTCTTGGCGGCGGAGTCAACCGATCGACGCAATACACTCAGCAAATGTCTCTGCTGGGGTTTGGTATTGCAGGGTCTCTCTAGGCCGTTCGTTGAGCTGCCTGGCAATCGCACTTAGCTTTGCTTGCGAATGGACAGACAGATCGGTTCCGCGCGGCAGATATTGCCTCAGCAGCCGGTTGATATTTTCATTTGAGCCGCGTTGCCACGCATTGCCTAGCAGGCACTGCTTGCAGCGATGAGAGAGAGGCCTCCACGGCATCACATCAGGGTGCTATTTCCTGCGGTGATGTTGCGAAGTGCATCAGAAGGGGGCGGTAGGCAGTCGCTCGCCACAAGTGAAATGCTATCGCGGTGCATCTACGATCCCGATGTGTCCTAAAAAATGGCTGAGAACGAATTTGAACCATCACGGGACCTGGCAACTGCCCGACCCAGATTGGCTATTGTATTATATTCTTAAAAACCGGACCTTAGATTCTCCGCAATAAAGCAAGTGCAATGCGTCCATGGTTGAAATTTTAGAGGGTCTGAAAGCAGCATTTTTCCTGGTCATCACATTTGACGCCGAGCTTTGGGAAATTAGCCTGCGGTCGTTGCGTGTCACCCTGACAGCACTATTGATTGCCTCGCTCATCGCGATCCCACTGGGAACGTATCTCGCGGTGCAACGCTTTCGGTATCGCCGATTTGTGATATCTTTCATCAACGCGCTGATGGGTCTGCCGCCTGTGGTTGTTGGGTTGGTCGTCTACATTTTGTTGTCACGCTCAGGGCCATTCGGAGTGCTCAACCTGCTGTTTACTCCGACAGCCATGATCATCGCCCAAGTCATCATCATCACGCCCGTGATCGCATCGATTGCACATCAATCCATGCGCGAACTTTGGGCTGAATACCATGATTTGCTGATCTCGCTGAATGCCTCCAAAAGGCAACGTATACTGACGCTGATCTGGGACGGCAGGCGAAATTTGTTAACCGCTGCACTTGCCGGATTTGGACGCGCGATTGGTGAGGTGGGCGCGATTATGATTGTGGGTGGCAATATCGATCATGTGACCCGCGTTTTGACCACGGCCATTGCCCTCGAAACGGGAAAAGGTGATTTTGCGCTCGCTCTTGGTCTTGGCTTTGTCTTGATTGGGCTGGCGATCTTGGTGAACCTCGCGATCCATACGTTATCGCAGACTGAGCAGGAGGGACGCTGGTGACACAGATGTTCCCACTCACCCTTCACCAAGTGCTGGTGCGCCGAAGCGGCAAGGTTGTTATTGGCCCGACCGATCTTGTGCTTCCGCCCGACGGTCCAACGATCATTATAGGGCCAAACGGGTCGGGTAAGACGACGGTGTTGCGCGTGATGCATGGGATTGAACGGGTCACAAGTGGAACAGTGACTTGGCAGCATGATGATCCATCGCAGCACGCCTTTGTCTTTCAGTCGCCAATCGTCTTGCGGCGATCGGTTTGTGAAAATCTTGCCTATCCGCTGCGCCTTATCAAAACGCCGAAGCCCGAAATTAAGCAAGCGGTGGATCATTGGCTAGAGCGCATTGGCCTCAGCGATGCTCGTCATAGCACAGCAATGCGGCTGTCAGGCGGAGAGCGGCAAAAGCTCGCCATTGCACGGGCCCTTATTCGCAAGCCGCAGGTGCTGTTTCTGGACGAGCCATGCGCGAACCTCGATGGCCACGCCACGCGCGAGATCGAGGCGCTGCTGCAAGAAGCCTCTGCAGCCGGAACCCGACTTGTGATGTCGACCCACGATATGGGGCAGGCCCGTAGACTTGCGCGGGATTTAGTCTTTATGCTGGATGGCAAAGTACATGATGTCAGCGGTGCAGAGGCTGCATTCACGCGTCCAGCAACCAAAGAGCTGGCGGCGTTTTTAAGAGGGGATATTGTGATATGATCAGAAGTGCTCTGGCGGTTATCGTCGCGTTTTGGGCTATGGCCAGTGCGGCTGATGAGATGCGTTTGGCGGTAACCACGTCTTTTGATAGCTCGGGATTGGCGGATGTGCTGTTGCCTGCCATTCAGGATGATCTTGACCTAGACGTGCAGTTGCTTGTCGTTGGAACCGGACAAGCGCTGCGACTGGGCGAAGCCGGCGATGTCGATGCAGTTTTGGTCCATTCCCAAGTGGCCGAAGAGGCCTTCGTTGCCGCAGGCCATGGTACTCACCGGCGCGAGATTATGTACAATGATTTTGTCTTGATCGGCCCCACGACAGATGCGGCAAGCATTGCAGATGCAGCCAGTGCCGCAGATGCATTGCAACGTATCGCTAACGCTCAGCCGATTTTCGTCAGTCGTGGCGATGACAGTGGGACTCACAAGGCCGAGTTGGCGGTTTGGGCGCAAGCTGGCTTTGATGTGGGTGCATTTGATAACTGGTATCGCTCGGTAGGCGCTGGCATGGGCCACGCGTTGAACACCGCCGCCGCAATGGATGCCTATGTCCTATCAGATCGGGCCAGTTGGCTGAACTTTGCCAATAAAGCTGGACTGGCGCTGCTTTATTCCGGTGATCCCGCGCTGTTTAACCAATACGCGTACCTCCCTGTGAACCCCAATAAGAACGACAATGTCCGCAGTGATTTGGCAATGGCGCTTGAAAATTGGCTGACAAGTCCCCGCGCTGAGGCGTTGATCAACGGCTATTCCATCAATGGTGAAACGCTCTTTGTTTTTAACGCTAAACCAGGGTGATCAGTGTTGAGGTGGTTCATCGAGTGATCCATGCACCGCAAACTGGTTCAGGTCCGCGTCCTGAGGTTCGATGACACGGTACGCCTCTTTGATCCCGGCTTCGGTGAGTTCGCGCGCCACTGTGAGCAGCGTATTTGGTGCATGATCGGCACAAAGCTCTGCCATTTGGTTGATTTCTTCCATAGCCACGTTGCGTGCAGCATCAAGCGATGGCGCACCGTAGATATCAACAAAGTGTTGCGCAAGCAGACCCGCGATTGCGTCTTGTTCTTGTGGTTCAATCTGGGTGACGGCGACAAAGCTGACCCTGCCGAAGGTCTCGCACCCCATCCAGCCGTTCGCAAAAGCCTGTCTGGCTTTGCCGACAAGATCGGCCTCTCCCCAGTTTGAAAATTCAAACCCTCCCGAAATGCACCATTCGCCTGTGCGCGCCGGATTGTGGAACACGCGAGAGTCGCTTTCGTCAAAATGTATTGCGCGGGCAAGTATCATATGGGCCTCGTCAGATGACCAGTGAGGGGGACAAGTATTGTCTTTTCATCAACCTTCAGCAAAAGGCCAAGGTTTTCATCAAGCCCGCTGTAGGTGCCGGTTTGGCCAGCGACTGTGATCTCGCCCTCTAATCCATGGGCAAGTCCAGACCATTCACGATGAAGTTGTGCGGTGCCGGTGTCAGCCCACGCATTGATCCCAACAAGCGTATGGCGCACCCATGCTTCGAGCAAGGCAACTGCGTCAACCTCGGCGCAGCCTTCGGCATAAAGGGCCGTGTCATCCGGCGTCAGGCCAGTGTCGTCACTGACGGGCCACAAGGCCAGTGTTAGATCGATGACCAGCCAATCGGGCTCATCCTCTGGCTGACCGGATGCCGCCATATGCATAGCCCCACATCGCCCGCCATTGATATAAATCGTTCCATCCCAACCCAAATGCACACCCACTTCAGGTGGTGCGAGCGCGCCGAGTGCGTTCTGAAATCCGACCCCGCATATCGGCAGCATTACAGCTGCCCTCGCCAATGAGACATCGGGGGCAAAAACGATCGCCGCACGTAAAGTGTTTGGCGCAAGATCGTAGATCACAAGACCCGCATCGCAACCTGCCTCAGCCGTCGCACAGGCCAGCGCAAACGGATCATTGCCGTTCGCATCCCGGCCAGTAAAGAGCGGTGGAAACGACGGTGTGATCATGCGTGACCCTTGGCAATCAGATCGCGGGCCAGATTGCGGAATGCTGCGGCTTGGCTGCTGTCGGGCTTAGACACGACAATAGGCGCACCACCATCCGCAGCGAGCCGGATATCCATATGCAGCGGGATTTCTGCCAACAAAGGAACACCGAGTTTTTCGGCTTCTTTCGCCACGCCGCCGTGCCCGAACGTATGTTCCTCGTGCCCGCAGGCCGAACATATATGGGTCGACATGTTTTCGATCATTCCAATCAGCGGTGTGCCCAATTGGTTGAACATATCGATGCCCTTGCGCGCATCAAGCAAAGCGATGTCTTGCGGCGTCGAAACGATAATTGCCCCATCCAGCTGTGACTTTTGCGCAAGCGTCATCTGCACGTCACCGGTGCCTGGGGGTAGATCGACGATCAGCACATCCAGCGCGCCCCATTGCACTTGGGTCAACATTTGTTGCAGCGCCCCCATCAGCATTGGACCGCGCCAGACAACAGCCTGGTCTTCATTTGCCATCAAACCCAGCGACATCATGGTGACGCCGAAATTGCGCATTGGCAGGATCGTTTTACCATCTGGTGAGGCAGGCCTGCCCGAAACCCCCAACATGCGCGGCTGGCTTGGACCATAGACATCCGCATCCAGCAAACCAACACGACGCCCTTCGGCGGCAAGCGCACAGGCAAGGTTGGATGCAACAGTGGATTTCCCGACACCACCTTTGCCGGATGCAACGGCGATAATGCGGTCAACACCCGGGATCTTTTCAGGGCCACTTGGCGCGCCCCCGCGCTGTGGCTTGAGGTCGGGTGGCGCTGCGGGCGCACTATGTGCGGTCATGACAACCGATACAGATGCGACACCGTCGCGCGCTTTGATCTTGGCCTCGGCATCATCCTTGAGGGCAGTATAGGCCTCTGCATGGCTGCCGTTGACCTCCATGACAAAGCGCACATTGCCATCGTCGACCGTGAGGGCTTTGACGATCCCGGCTTCGGTAATTGATGTCCCACTGATCGGATCAATGATGTCTTTGAGGATGGACAGGACTGTCTCGCGGGTGATGGCCACGTTAGGATTGCCCTTCGATTGAGCCAGTGACAATGTGTTCAAGCTCCAGCCCGTCAATCGTCAGAACAACTTTGGCCTCAAAGCTGCGCCCACTGGTGTCGCCGGCTTTGCGCAGGGCTTGTTCGATGGCCTGTTGCGAAGTGACGCCGACCTGCTTGAGGAACTTGCGCATCGACATGTTAAAATCGTCGCTCATTGGGATGTTTCCATATTGCTTGACCGCTTTGCCGACTGCCACCTAGTCTCTGCGCAGTTCAAAACGGGATGGTTGATGTGAAGTTTGCGGCACTCTTGCTCTTTTTTATTCTGCCCGGCCATGTGTTGGCGCAGGACCGGGAGTTCACGTTGTCTGCCCCTGATGAAATTGTCCAGTCCGGGTTTCTGCAGCATCTGTTGCCGCGATTTTCGCTGAAACACGGTGTGCGGATTAAACAAGTTGCCGACGGTGGCGATGTGGCGATCGGCGCAGAGGGCTTGCCTGTCTTTGTCGGTCTGGGCACGGTTTGGCACGTCACGCAAAACGACGCAGACGGGTCCAGCCTTTTTATAGATTGGTTGTTGTCGGGCATCGGCAAGCGCACGATTGCAGGGTTCCAACCCGACGGTGTGCCACTTTTCACGGCCAAGATTGTTGTTGAGGTTGCCATCGCTGACATCGCATTTGACGGCGACCCGGTTCAGGGTCAGGCTTTGGCGCTGGCGCGTTGCGGGCGTTGTCATGTGGTAAACGAGACCAACCGGATGAATGGGATGGGCCAAGCGCCGTCTTTTGCCGTAATGCGCGGCATTACCGATTGGCGAAATCGGTTCGCCACATTTTATGTGCTGAATCCACACCCCAGCTTTACACAGGTCGCAGGCATCACGCCGCCTTTTCCTGCCAATCTGCCGCCTGCCATTGTCCCGATTGAAGTTACCCAAGACGAGTTGGAGGCGATTCTCGCTTACGTGGCAACAATTGCCCCGGCCGATCTTGGCGCCCCATTGCAAAATCAGTGATCCTTGCGCTTGGACAGATAGTCGTCGGTAGTGCGCGGACGCGGCCTCTCGCCTGATGCGAACGGATTATCATCTGAATGGTACTGGGAGTTGATGCGGCAATTGTCGCACATTTGGATCATCCTCGCGGCGTCTGGGTTCTTGAACATCGCATGGTTTCCTGCCAACTTTTCTGAGATCTTTTCGACCGTCGATTTAACGCCGAAAAGGCTGCCGCATTCTATGCAGGCAAAGGGTTCTTCTTCGTTTAAAACTGACTGGGTAAATGCAGCATCGGTCAGATCAAACTGCGGCTGCAAAGTGATTGCTTTTTCGGGACATACATTGGCGCAAAGTCCACATTGCAGGCACGCGTCCTCTTGGAACCGAAGTTGCGGCAGATCAACGTTGTCGCCCAAGGCGCCAGACGGGCAGAGTGACACACAGGCCAAGCACAGCGTGCAAGCGGCTGTATCGACAATGACAGCGCCATAAGGCGCGTTTGCTGGCAACGGCAGTGTCACGGCATCGGGATTGAGGGCCTTTGCCGACAATCGCGCAATTTGCCTGCGTGTTCCAAGGGGTAGGATTGGGCTTGCGATCGCTGTCATAGGTGCGTTCCCAAACAGATGATCGGATAGCGCGTCAGGGTCCACCAAATCAAGCAATGCGACCGTTCCCGGTGAAATCGCATTGGCCAATTCTGCTTGCGGCACTAACGCGTCACGTTCTGTTTTGGGTGCCAACAAAATATCAACGCGGGCAAAGCCACTGGCCAGTGCGCCAACCATCTCTGCGTGGCCAAACCCGGCCAAGGCTTCGACTTCCATGGGGATCACATGCGCTGGCAATCCACGGCCATAACGCGCGCTTAGGCTGATCATCTGTGCGCCGTGATCGTCATGAACCAAAAGTGTGGCATCTTTTCCGCCTGCGGCGCGATAACTGCTTGCCAACGTATGGATCCGGCGAAAGACAAAGTCGGACGACGGCGCATCATAGCTGATCGCACCTGATGGGCAGACGGCAGAACATGCGCCACATCCCGCACAGATCATCGGATCGATGCTGACATGCTCACCGGCCGAGACAATAGCGCCCGTCGGGCACACATTCAGGCAATTTGAACACGCAGGCTTTTCGGCGCGCGAATGCGCACAAAGGCTGGGCTCCATACGGATATAAAACGGCTTTTCGAAAGTGCCGACCAGCTGGCTTGCGGCAAAGATAGCATCCGCCACAGCACCCTGGCCTTTGGGGTCGGCCCGCAGGTATCCATCACGCTTCTCTGGGGCGGGAAAGAGGGGGACACCGCCCGTGAGATCAAGAATGATATCGCAGTAAGACAAAGCACCATCCCGCGCCGGGGTCATCGCAGGTGTGCCACGCCCGCCTGAGACACTTTGCTGAAATTCATTGATGCGGACCTCAAATCGTCCAAGTGTTCCAGTGGCTTGATGCAAATTTCCAACGACCGTATCGTAGCTTTGCGTCGGAATAATCTCTGCGCCCGGGGCCAGCAGCACGGTGACAGACAGCGCCTCCCCAAGCTTTTCTGCGGCTGACAGTGCAACATCGGTCGTTCCAACAATCAGACAGGTGCCTTCTGTGATAATATCAAACGACTTCTGTGCCGGTGGGATCAAAGCAGCATCTGCAATCAGTGCGGCCATCTTTGGCGTTGTATCGCCGGCGTCATCTGTCCAGCCAGCACGGTCGCGGATGTCGACGAAATCAGGCGCGCTGGCGTCCATCTCTTCGGCAAGTGCGACGAAACGATGTGCTTCTTGCTGGCAGGCAATCACGACATCGCCCTGCGCAATCGCTTTGGCTGCGATGTCTATCTGATCGGTGCATAGGCTTGAATAACACGTGGCGCAGCGTAGGCCAGTGGCCACTTCCAAAGCAGCAGCGTCCAAATTCTGAGATACGAGGCAGTCACACACCAACAATGTTTTCGACATGGTTTTCCTCGATTTTCAAGAACGCAAGGCGCATCGCAGCTAGACAGGAAAATACAGGACAGTAAACTAAAATTTCTGCGCGATTGTGACGCTGCGACCTTCGCAGTTGCAGCAATTGAAACAATTCCCTGCCCCATGATCGCACATATCGTTATGTAAGCATATGTTCTTGAAGGACTTTGGGAATGCTGCACTACGGCATCATTTCCCTGCGATGTTTCGGACAAAAAAGTGTCTTTGCGTTTCGCAGATTATGGGTCAATATGGCTCTAAGAAATAAGTACCAACAGGGCTCTCTCTTGAAGTTTGAATACCCTCACTCATTGTCGATACCACTCGGCGTTGTCGTCAAGCGGTCAGCCGGTGTAACCCGGTGGGTTAAGTATGCTTGGAAAGCTTCAGCCGTGTTGCCGGGCGCCGGACCCGCCGATTGGAAAGTGCTGCGAAGCGATGGCGATGTCACCGAATTCCATGCAGCAACGCTTCCTTTGACGCTCTATGTCTCTGATGCAGAAGCCTACGCGCACGAGCTTCAAGCGCGGACACCCTCAGTATACGCGATCTTGCGGCCCAGCGATGTAGGCGAGGTTGCGCCATGGACTGTCGCACTTGTCACGGCTTCCCCTTATGAGGCGCAGGATTATTGCGATTCCGCAGAGGAATTGGTAGAAAAGATTCCAATGCCAGATGGACTTTGCGCATGGATTACTGCGTTTGTGGAAAAACACTACGAGGAAGAGGCGTTTGTAAAACGCCGCCGGAACAAAGCCCGCGTTGATCAAAGCCAAGATGGAATTGGCGACCCGCGCATCCGTCAAGTCAGCGATGTCTATCGTGCGCCGCGCCGCAAAGAGGTGCTGAATTGAGCGAAGTCCTGTCGTCATGGTCACGCCGTCGCGCAGCCGTCGCGGCCGAGGCTGAAAGGGAAGACGTTGCAGCACGTGAAGCTGCTCTTGCGCTAGAGCAAGACGCGCTGGCAGAGAAATCTGACGAAGATATACTTGAAGAGCTTGGCCTGCCTGATCCGGACAGCCTTGGGCTGGGCGATGACTTCAAAGCGTTCATGTCCAAATCCGTGCCGGAACATCTGCGCAAACGTGCGCTGCGCAAACTGTGGCGGAGCAATCCTGTGCTGGCCTGTGTTGACGGGCTTAATGATTACGACGACGATTATTTGGCCCAAAGTCTTGGCCAAGGTGTGATCAAGACCTCTTATCAGGTTGGCAAGGGCATGTTGGCCCATTTGTTGGAAGTTGAGCGCCTCAAAGACGCCGAGCCCAAAGTTGCGAAGATTGAGGCCGCGGTTGAGGATGACGTGGTGGAGGTTGTCGCCGAGGCAATGGATGAGTGGACTGCCGTAACCGACGAAGTCGCTGCGGTTGATGAAGAGTCAGCGCCATTTGCGCCCCGCCGGATGCGGTTTCAGTTTGAGGATGATACCGCATGAATGTTGCCGCCGCCGTCGCAGAAGTCCGAGAGGAAGATCGGCTGCGCGCGGACCTTTACAACTATTTGGGTCTAATGCTTGCAGGTCCGCCTGATCAGCTGTTGTTGGATCAATCAGCCGCGCTCACCGGCGATGAGACAGACCTTGGACAAGCGATCAATGGGTTGGCGCGGGTTGCGAAGATATCAAAGCCGAAGGCTGTGCAGACCGAGTATAATGCCCTGTTCATTGGTCTTGGCCGGGGGGAGTTGTTGCCCTTTGCGAGCTACTATCTCACAGGGTTTTTAAATGAAAAGCCACTGGCAAACTTGCGCGCAACCATGGCTGATTTTGGCATGACGCGCGCAGACGGCGTGTTTGAGCCAGAGGATAACATCGCTTCATTGATGGAAATGATGGCAGGTATGGTCGTTGGGCGCTTTGGGCGGGTGGCAAGCGTGGCCGAGCAACAGACATTCTTTAACTTGCATATTGGCACGTGGGCTACACACTACTTCAATGACCTGCAGGGGGCCAAATCATCAATCCTTTACGCATCTGTCGGTGCGGTCGGATTGGCCTTCATGGAGATCGAAAAAGAAGCATTTCGCATGACCGCAAGCTGACGGGCTTGCCGCATAACCGGTGGGGACGCCCGCCAAATAAGAAAAGGGAGACATCCTATGACCGATAAAAAAGCAGGCGCGAGCCGCCGTGACTTTCTGAAACTGGCCGGGACCGCCGCACCGGCAGCCGCTGCCGTGGCAGCAGGTGGCGCGACACAAGCCGCTGCCGAACCTGCAGATCTTTCATCAGAGACGATGCAAGATACCGATCACACACGCGCGTATTTCGAAAGTACACGTTTTTAGGCAAGTGTCATGGCCGCTGTCATGGTCGACTAGGGCCATCACCGAGCGGCCAACAAGAGATCATCCGGTAAGATCGGATAAGGGAGGAAGAGAATGCTGAGGAAAAAGACCAACGGGTATACACGCCGGTCCGGTCGTTCACCGATTACGGTGAACAAAGGTTCCAACGGAATTGATCGTCGCGGTTTCTTGCGCGGATCAGGCCTTGCGATCGGTGGTTTGGCCGCAATCGCGGCAACGGGTGGTACAGTTACCCAAGCGACAGCACAAACTGCCGCGACCCGTGCAGTTGAAATAATTAAATCAGTCTGCACGCACTGTTCGGTAGGTTGCACGGTTATCGCCGAAGTCGATAATGGTGTTTGGACAGGGCAAGAGCCCGGCTGGGACAGCCCGTTCAACCTCGGTGCCCATTGCGCCAAAGGCTCTGCGGTGCGTGAACACGCACATGGGGAACGCCGTCTGAAATACCCGATGAAAAAAGAAAACGGCGAATGGGTGCGCATCAGCTGGGAAACCGCGGTCACCGAGATCGGCGACGGCATGATGAAAATCCGCGAAGAAAGCGGGCCGGATTCTGTCTACTGGCTTGGTTCTGCCAAGCACAACAACGAACAGGCTTATCTGTTCCGCAAGTTTGCTGCCTATTGGGGCACCAATAACGTCGATCACCAAGCGCGGATTTGTCACTCGACCACTGTTGCCGGTGTGGCAAATACATGGGGCTACGGTGCCATGACGAACAGCTACAACGACATCCATAACTCCAAGGCGATCTTTTTGATCGGGGGCAACCCAGCCGAGGCACACCCAGTGTCACTGCTGCATATGCTCAAAGCCAAAGAGCAAAATAACGCACCGTTGATCGTGTGTGATCCTCGTTTTACGCGGACTGCAGCGCATGCTGATGAGTATGTCCGCTTCCGGCCTGGCAGCGACGTCGCTCTGGTTTGGGGTATCCTGTGGCACATCTTTGAAAATGACTGGCAGGATAAAGAATTCATCCGGACGCGTGTTTGGGGGATGGACCAGATCCAGGAAGAAGTGGCCCGCTGGACGCCCGAAGAGGTTGAGCGCGTCACCGGCGCACCCGGCAGCCAGCTGGAACGTGTCGCGCGAACCCTTGCAAACAACCGCCCCGGCACTGTGATTTGGTGCATGGGTGGCACGCAGCACACCAACGGTAACAACAACACCCGCGCCTATTGCATCCTACAGCTCGCACTTGGGAATATGGGCACCGCTGGTGGCGGCACCAACATTTTCCGTGGCCACGACAACGTGCAGGGTGCAACTGACCTTGGTGTTCTTGCTGATACGCTGCCAGGCTACTACGGCCTGTCTGCTGGATCATGGGCACATTGGGCCCGGGTTTGGGAAGAAGACCTTGATTGGCTCAAAGGCCGGTTCTCACCTGAAACGGTGGGCGACACCGCGATGATGAACCTCACGGGAATTCCGGTCAGCCGTTGGATTGATGGCATTTTGGAAGATGCGGCGGACATCGATCAACCCGATAACGTGCGCGCCATGGTGCTTTGGGGCCATGCGCCAAACAGCCAAACCCGTCTGAAGGAAATGAAAACGGCGATGGAGAAGCTCGACATGCTTGTCGTGGTTGACCCATATCCGACTGTGTCGGCGGTGCTGCAAGATCGTGAAGACGGTGTTTACCTGCTGCCAGCGTGCACGCAATTCGAAACACGCGGCTCTGTGACAGCGTCAAACCGGTCGCTTCAGTGGCGCGACAAAGTGGTCGAACCACTGTTTGAATCGCTGCCGGATCATACGATCTTGGCAATGTTCTCGGAAAAGTTCGGCTTCCACGACAAAATCTTCCGCAACATTGCGATTGATGAAGGTGGCGAGCCGAACGTCGAAGACATTACCCGCGAATTCAACCGCGGCATGTGGACCATCGGTTATACTGGCCAAAGCCCAGAGCGTCTGAAGATGCACATGGCGAACCAACACACCTTTGACCGCACATCGTTGCGTGCCGTTGGTGGACCTGCAGATGGGGACTTTTACGGTCTGCCTTGGCCAAGTTGGGGCACACCCGAGATGAACCACCCCGGCACCGCGAACCTTTATGACATGTCATTGCCGGTTGCCGAAGGTGGTCTGACCTTCCGCGCCCGTTTTGGTGTGGAACGTGACGGTGACAATCTATTGGCCGAAGGTGTCTTTACACCGGGGTCGGAGATCGAGGATGGCTATCCAGAATTCACCATGCAGATGCTGATGGATCTTGGATGGGACGGTGATCTGACGGCTGATGAGCGTGCCGCTATTGATGCGGTTGCCGGTCCGAAAACCAACTGGAAAACCGACCTTTCGGGTGGGATTCAGCGAGTTGCAATTGCCCATGGCTGCGCCCCCTTCGGCAATGCCAAGGCCCGTGCCGTCGTCTGGACCTTCCCGGACCCGGTGCCTACACACCGCGAGCCGCTCTATTCGAACAGACGCGATCTGGTGGCCGATTATCCGACCTACGAGGACAAGAAGTTCTGGCGCGTTCCGACCATGTACGCCTCGATCCAGAAAAATGACTTCTCGAAGGAATATCCGATAATTCTGACGTCAGGTCGTTTGGTCGAATACGAGGGTGGCGGCGACGAAAGCCGCTCGAACCCATGGCTTGCCGAATTGCAGCAAGACATGTTCGTCGAGATCAACACACGTGACGCCAATAACTTGGGCGTGCGTGATGGTGCGCAGGTCTGGGTTGAGGGCCCCGAAGGTGGCAAGGTCAAGGTTATGGCCATGGTCACCGAACGGGTCGGTGAAGGCGTCGCATTCATGCCGTTCCACTTTGGTGGACACCTGGAAGGTGTTGATCTAAGGGATAAATATCCAGAAGGGGCCGATCCGTTTGTATTGGGTGAATCCTCCAACACAGCACAAACATACGGCTATGACAGCGTAACCCAGATGCAAGAGACCAAAGCGACTCTTTGCAAAATCTGGACAGCATAAAGGAGAAGTAGAATGGCTAGAGCAAAATTTCTCGTCGATGCTGAACGCTGCATTGAATGCAACGCTTGCGTCACCGCCTGTAAAAACGAGCATGAGGTGCCGTGGGGTATCAACCGCCGTAAGGTCGTCACCATCAATGACGGCTCACCGGGGGAACGGTCGATCTCGGTCGCGTGTATGCACTGTTCGGACGCGCCGTGTATGGCCGTCTGTCCGGTCGATTGCTTCTATCAAACCGACGATGGTGTTGTGCTGCACTCCAAGGACTTGTGCATCGGGTGTGGTTACTGCTTTTACGCGTGTCCGTTTGGTGCGCCGCAGTTCCCGCAGGCGGGCAACTTTGGATCGCGCGGCAAGATGGACAAATGCACTTTCTGCGCCGGTGGCCCTGAAGAAAACAACTCCAGTGCGGAGTTCGCGAAATATGGGCGTAACAGGATTGCTGAGGGCAAATTGCCGATTTGCGCCGAAATGTGTGCAACTAAGGCTTTGCTCGCAGGTGACGGTAACATCGTTTCCGATATTTATCGCGAGCGTGTTGTCGCCCGTGGCTTTGGCTCGGGTGCATGGGGTTGGGGTACAGCTTACAACCAAAAAGGCGGCTAACCGCCACTTTGCAATGCATGAAAAGGGGCGGCCTTCACAGGGCCGCCCTTCTTTGATCTGACAAAGAGGAATT
>NZ_JBVCWP010000016.1:0-35309 GCF_057460485.1 Boseongicola sp. | reverse complement strand
TCTGCGCAGGGATGGCGCTGGCATTTTTTCTGAACGCCCAATGCGCAAGAGGATTTGAGGCAGCGCGGTCACCCCCGCTGCTTCACGTAGCGCAGGACGCAGCGCACCAACTTCAATGGGCTGGTTCAGATAAGAAGCCGTATACCCTCTGGAGGTCAATAAAAGCAGCATCTTCGCGAGGGCGCGGCCTGTGTTGAGCCAATCCACGACGCCGTCGGACTTGCTCGTAAGCAGCGCCAGAGCCGGTGAGCCCGCCAGTATCTTCTTTTCGTCAGCGGCAGCGACGTTGTTGCCAAGGTCAAAAGTACGGATCACAAAACGGGCGGCGGGAGTGAGGATATCCGGCATGCCGAACCCTGCGCCAGACATGCCATCGCGACTTATGAGTCGCGTTGAATGTACCCAGGATGCAAGTTCTCGGCGAAAGTTTGGATCCTCAAACTGAAGGCGATCGGCTTCAGCGACCAATCCAGCAATCGTTTTGATTGCGGGACTATCCTCAAAAAACCGAAGGCTGGCTCCAGCGGTTTCGACGGCAGCGCAGCATGCGGGTGCCAGATCGTCGGGAAACCCCTCCATTAAATAAGCGCTCCGATCAGTACGCCTGTTCTTAATTGCATCGAACAAGACAACTTCGCCTTCATCCGGAGGCTTGCTCGCGGCAACTGTGATCTGTGCAAAATGGTCAAGGTACTCGGGGTCGGGCAGCAATGCGATCGTAGCCTGCAAGGAGAAACGCCGCGCAGCTACCTCAAAGATCCCAATGGCTGCTCCGCAACTGATCGTCAGTTCTCTGTTATGAGGATCAACAACCGGCAGCGCCCGCGCCCGATCGGCGAGAACATCGACCCAATTCGGCCCGGTACCGAACAACCAAGGCTGCGTATTGTGCGCCGACGGAGCGAGCGTCGCATACCCGATAAGATACTGGATTTGTTCCTCCAGCGTTCCACCAGAGGGGAACTCTGCATCAGCACGCAGCCATGGGTCATCTGAGGCCGTCATCATTCCTGCCGCTCACTTCTCGTTTGGAATAAGTATAGGAGCATTTTCGGATGGGCTATTGATCTGTCTCAACGATGGTTCGGTTCCCAAAGTACCATGGATATTGGTTTGATCCGCCTCGGCGAGAACCCATCGAAAACATCCCGCCAGCCGAAGCCGAGGCAAACTTCTAAGCGGCTCTGGAAAGATCAGAAATGGCCGCGCAACTAAGACAAATCAGGCTCCGGCAAACCCGACGCCCATCACGGCGCCTCGATCAAATGTTGTGTCAATGCGGTGAAGGGCACATCTACTTCGGTCAAAGATAGTGCCGCGTCTCGGATCAGCTCTGCACGCAAATCGCCGATGACAGGCGTGGCCAATGCCATAAACTTGGTGCAAACCTCATCAAGTCTCATCGGTCGCTCAGGCCCGCCGCGGGCATGGGTATCGCCGCTCTCTAGCCGTGTCCCATCTGTCAAAGTCACCACAACATCCGCCCAACGCCCGCCGGGAAAACGCGCCTCATGCTGCTCTGTTTCGACAGTGCGTGTCTTGTTCACGAGGCCTGCGACCAACGTATCCCTAAGACCCGTACCAGATATATGATCAAGCGTGATCTCGCCATAAGCCGCCATAATAGCCACGGCAAACGCCATGGAATACTGCGCTTGCGATGTCGTATCAGGCACAGTTGGGAAAAGCCGGGCAGCGTTGTGAAAACTATGCACCTCAATTGCTGTAATCTGATCAGGCGCAAACCCTTTTTCGATCCTCAATTCGCGCACCGCATCGATGGCGGCATGGGCCCAGCGGCAAATCGGATAAGGCTTCACATATTGATGCTCCATTTGCCAAAACTGGCCTAGATCTGCCCAATGGCGTGAGCATTCGTCCGATTCAACTGTCAAAGCTGGCGCGCCGGTAAAGCCCATCTGCGCCATTACCGCCGCTGAAATACCAACCAAAGTTCCCATGCCCGACCCGTCATGCAGCATGGTCGGATTGGCGATCTCGCGCATCATCTGACTGCGCGGCCCATGATATTCGGCGATACCCCATGCGTGGCGCAACTGATCCGCGCTCATCCCATTCAGGCGCGCAGCAATCGCAGCAACACCAAGGCCATTCCAAGCGCCAGATGTGTGATAATCCGACACGCTTTCATGCAGCGCAATGCCTGCACGCCCCGCGATTTCATAGCCCACAACCAACGCCGCAAGGGCATCGCGACCAGACAGATCATCCTGCCCATGAGCCATCGCAACCAGCGTCGGCACCGCTGCGACACCAATATGTCCCTTGGTCGGATTGTACCCGTCATGCGCATCTAGATTGTCGATCTGCGTTGCGGTGGCAAAGGCCGCCCCGGCTCGGGACGCAATCCGCCCATCAAACATCATCGGGGCTTGATCGTCCGGCTGCGAGGTCCCGTAAAGCCGAAGCGCCGCAGTGCGTGCAATCGTTCCCGCTTCCATTGGTTGGGCTGCAATGCACACACCAAGCGTATCAAGAAGCATCATCGCACTCGCGTTCAAAGTTTGCTGCGGTATTGCGTCAGGCTCACGTTCAAGCGCGAACTCAAGCGCACTTTGAAGAACCCAATTCTTGGTTGCATCGGGGTGTGTTTGTGGCATCAATCAAGCCTCCGGAGTTCAGTTGCAGTCTTGCAAAGCACGAATGGCATTTGAGTTCTGTACATTGGACAACTTGATACAAGAAATGTCCCCAAAAGCCCTGGTAAACAGGCTCCTCCCCTCACCCTTGTGCGCTCATTTGACGAACACAGGACCCCTTTCTTTGTTTATTTTGCCTACCAACAGACAAGACGGCGCGACCAGTAACTTATCCGTTTCCGACCTGTCTTCGTCGGAAAGAAGCAATACCAGGCTCGCAAACCAATTCAGTTTCCGAGTGGTCAGCTTCAGATACAGTTTCTGCCGATTTCAGCGTTGGTAGATGACCGGAAACCAGTCTTCTCTTAGGATCTGACCCGGCATCATCTCGTGACCGGGAAAGGGGGGCGAAGTTGGGCCTGGACGTTCAACATAACGAGCATCATCACCGACGAGGCGCAGCGAGAATGCGCGGCGGCGCTGATCCGAGATATTTCCGCGTGCGCCATGCAGGGTTCCGTAATTGAACGCAACAGCGTCGCCAGGCGCCATCTCCCATTCCCTGATGTCCATGCCTTCTAGATCTGGGTCCGGCACTGGCATGTAGTCATCATCGTTGGGAAAAAAGCTTGTTTCGGTCAGCCACCTTGTTGGCAGCACCGCCTTTTTCCAAGAATGGCTGCCCGCCACACATCGGAGGCTGGCATCGGTGACAACATCCATAGGAGACCAAAAACTCACGGTCTGGACCCCATCAACAAAGTAGTAGGGACTGTCTTGATGCCAGGGCGTCTGTTTGGATGTACCCGGTTCTTTGACAAGAACATGGTCGTGAAAAACCTGCACTCTGTTTGACTTCATCAGATCGGCTGCGACTTCGGCTGCTGGTGAATTGCGGATGACATTCTCGAATTCAGAAATACGGGTCCAGTTACAGTAATCATCAAAAAACCGCCCGCCTTCACCCTCCATCAGGTTCTCGGCCGCGTAAGGGCCAGGCTCTACCATGTTCCGCTCGATCCCAGCTCGGATCATGTCGACGTAATCCTGGAACAGTCCTTTGATTAAAACGACGCCTTCGCGTTGAAAGGTATCTACATGCTCTTGGGTCACAAATGGATGCATTGGTTGGGCTCTCCTAGTTGCGGTTAGCCTAAATCAATCCGATATTTGTTCCTAATAATAGAACGTCATTACTGGCGAACGGCAGCTAAGAGCTCAAAGTATGGAATGGCGCGCTTTGCATGACCGTCTACTTTTGTCTCAGCGGCTTAAAAGGAAAGCGACAGACACCATCACTTTCAGGTGAAGCTGAAAGCTTTCGGATGGCGACTGGCAGGCGAACCCAGTCTAATCGGGTCGAAAAGTGGAGGGGGGAAATGCTTAGAGCCATAGCATCATTTTTGCTCATCTTTTGTGCGAGCCAAGCAAGCGCACAAATCTGTCCTGACTTTTTTCGCTTTGTTGATTTCGGGCTAGAAGGCCGCGACGGGGTGATCTACCGCGGAGGGCCTATTTTTCGCGCCGAAAGCTTAAGCGGCCAACCTCTTTTGTTAAGAGATCGCACGGAATGCCTGGGTGTTCGAGAGGTCTCTGTGGATGGTCGGGGCAATCCTATCCCTGTTGTCACGAGTATTCACTACAGTCCTGAGAAAACGAACATAGACCTGACAGAACTGCGTGTCGCTGTCGTGGATGATACCGAAGCGGCGGCTGAAAAGAACGCCCGCGTTCATCGTGCGGGGCTGAAGCCATCCGACACAGAGTTCACGCGTGGAGCGAACTTCTTTTGTGCCAGTTTTAAGGAGTCACTGGAGATGAGTTGCCAATTGGAATCCCCTTATCCCGGCAATATTGCTTTGGTTGTCTACTGTGACGCTTTGCAATGCACGATGCCTGTTCTGGCGATTGATGAACAAATACTAGTAAGCGCGGTTTGGGCGAGTGGAGGTTCCTTTTTGAACGACCCAGCTGCGGCGGGTCCTGATATTTTCGACAAGATCAAACGAATTCATGATTTTTTAAGCCCTCTTTCGGCAGCACTTCAGCGTCGTTAGGAAACAGAAGAAGCGGCCTTCGAAATACACAATATAGATGGCAGCTTCGTCCGGAGGCTGTGTAAAAACTCGGGATTCTTCATGATTTCGCGCCGCTCGTTTTCGGGAGTTGCTAATTTGATGGTTCCGCTCGACCAGAGCGCGCCCAGATCTGGCAATTTTTGCCATTTGTAAAAGCTCTCGATAGTTTTCACACAGCCTCTCCGCACAGCAGACCTTTGTGGTGGGTGCAGCGAATGGCTGCTTCGAGCCTATTTTGTTGAAAAACTCCAAGCTGGGGCAGAGCTCGGATAAATCGGGAAACAACGTTCTTCCCATACCGCAATGGGCTGAAAATAGCGCACATTTCGGCGGCGACTGAGAGCAGCGCTCTGGTTTTGAGGTGTCGTTGGACGGGCATTCGAGTTTTTCAACAGAATAAGCCCAAAGCGAACATCGGTTGCCCATCCGTCGAATATCTATTCTTTTCGAAAGGTGACGACAGGAACCAGAAGCGGAGGGAGCATGCCAGCCTATGTAGTCGGACAACTGGAGGTACTCGACTGGGATGACTACCAGAAGTATCTCAATGGCTTCATGCCAAGTTTTGAGCGTCATGGTGGGAAACTTCTGGCCACATCAATGCAAGATACCAAAGTTCTCGAAGGCTCTTGGGCTTCCTCGCGAACGGTTTTGTTGGAGTTTCCTTCTGCTGAAGACGCTGAGGATTGGTACACCGATCCCGAATATGTCGAACTTATGAAAGTTCGACATCGCACGGCCAGGACAAATCTGGTGTTGGTCAAGGGGTTCAAAGACTAAAAAAACGCGTTGCCCGCAAGAGCTACGTCTCCTGTCGACAAATATCCATTCTCGTTGGATTGCGGCGCTTCAACTCGAGAATGGAGCGGTGACGCCGAGTTTCTTCGCCTTCTCGCAAAGCTCAGACGCGGTGTCGTCAGGAAGGTCAATTCCGACCTTCCGAAGCCGGAGATCCGACTTGGCCTCACGTTCTCCAGGGTAGAAGATTTCCGGCACATCGGAGTGCCTCGGCGTTTCCTTGAGGTCCGCAATCATCCTTTCCATGTCTGCCTCGAACTCGGGAAGTGGACGACATGCGGCGATGTTGATGGCAAGGACGAGGTGTCCGACACCACTGGCGCCTTCGGCGACATAGGGACCGGTGACATAACGTCCAAAATGGCTCCCGCTCAGGACGCCGGACAACATGTCCATGGCGACCGAGATGGCGTATCCTTTGTGGCCTCCCATCGGTAAGATCGTGCCTTCTATCCCCGCTGCCGGGTCGATTGTGGCGTTGCCCGCTGCGTCGATTGCCCAAGTGTCTGGAATGGGTTCGCCCCGTTGTTGTGCGAGGTAAAGCTTGCCTCTGGCCACCGCGGTATTTGCGATGTCCAGCATCATTGGCGGGTGCGATCCGGCAGGAGCGGCCCAAGACCATGGGTTGTTGCCTACACGTTTTTCCACCGCTCCCCATGGAGCCATGGCCGGGCTTGCATTCGTCGAGATAAACCCGACGCATCCGCATTCCGCTGCCATGCGAGTGAAATACATCGCTGTGCCGAAATGACCTGAATTTCTGACAGAAACCGCCCCGATCCCATGGGTTCTTGCGAGTTCAATGGCATGGTTCATAGCCGCCTTGGCGGCGACCTGGCCCATCCCGCGCTGACCGTCCATAGTGGCGATAGCCCCAAGGCCGGCCGACGGCTCGGGCTTGGCGTCCGGAATCATGGCGCCGCTGTCGAGGCGCGCGGCGTACCAGAAAAGTCGCATGACTCCGTGGGATTGATGGCCCCAGAGGTCGGCCTGAACCAGAGTGTCTGCGACGAGGTCTGCCGCATCGCGGGGAACCTTCATCGCCTGATAGCAGGCGGATGCGAAGGCGCGCAGATCGTCGTG
The DNA here is from genome assembly GCF_057460485.1 of Boseongicola sp. Taxonomy (NCBI): domain Bacteria; kingdom Pseudomonadati; phylum Pseudomonadota; class Alphaproteobacteria; order Rhodobacterales; family Paracoccaceae; genus Boseongicola; species Boseongicola sp. The sequence goes on along the minus strand of NZ_JBVCWP010000016.1, from coordinate 28,750 downwards.
ATGAACGGTAGGCATGGTTCAACTAGTCTCTTGGTTTTCGGAAAAGATCGGTGCTGTCTTGCCGCTGTCCGTAAGCGTCCGGGTGGCGTCGACCGAGGCATAGGTCCAGAAGATTCGAAGGACATCGGATTTTGAGGGATTGATGAACCTGTGTGGGAGACCCGCCGGCAACCACGTCACGTCGCCGGCGTCTGCCGGGAAAGCTTCGTCGCCAGCTTCGACGAATGCCGTGCCCGCGACGATCAGCACGCTTTCCTCGCAATTGTGATAATGCAGAGGAATGGCTCCGCCGGGCGGGATGTTGGTGAAGCCGTTCAGAAAAGCTGTTGCCCCACTTTCGGGCGTCACCATCTGTGTGGTCACGGCGCCGCCGCCACGTTGTATGTGTCGACGGTCGGTCTCTCGTATCAGGGCGTGTCGTGGCCTCGTCATTCAGATTGCCTCTTTGAGAAGGTGGATGTTGCGGAGTCTGGATCATCGGCGCGGTGGGTGAATGATTGTACCGTCAGAAGGCAACGATTTCGCGGGACGACGCAAGTGCCCGCTTTCACACCTCGCGGGCATCCCTCGTTTAGCCTCTATCGCATCGACGAGGTCGAGAAGACCGATTTTTTCGGAGTTTCCTAAATGCGGGGATATCGGGTTCAGAATGGCCTCACCTGAGTTTCCGAGAAAGTGTATTAATTCAGCGCATTGTATGACGCAGGAGATCTAATCTTTATCAAAAAAACAACCTACCCGTTTCGTGATGCTGGCAAAGGTTGGCAACAAAGACAGTCACAGCGTTGTTCAGGCTCTGATCAAACAGTCGCGAAAGTTGCCAAAGGAGCTATATTGCTGGCTAACCTGGGACGGTGGCACGGAGATGGCAGGGCATAAGGCCTTCACCTTGGCGACAGATATCGACGTGATTTTGTGCGACCCTCACAGTCCATGGCAACGCGGTACGAATGAGAATACCAACTGCCTATTGCGACAGTACTTTCCAAAAGGGACAGACCTGTCGATACATAGCCAAGCAAAGCTGAGCGCTGTCGCAAGACAGCTCAACGAACGACCTCGAAAGACGCTGGGATACGAAACTCCAGCAGAGCGTTTTAATGCATGTGTTGCGTCGACCGGTTGAGCCCGGCGCTCGGAGCAGCCATTCGCTGCAAGGCGCGCCATCGGGCGCGATTGACGAAACCTGCGCACGGGCTGGTCTTGACGTCATCGGCGCTGAATAATCCAAGCAGGACCCGCCCATTAATGGGGCGGGTCACCGCATTTGAAAGGTGAACCCAATGCTTCGTTCCTTGATCATCGCTGCCGCTTTGGCATTCGGCAGCGCGGCCCATGCACAGACAGCACCATCGGCATCCGACATTGCTTCCTACACGGGCCTACATCTTGCCGCCCACGAAGGACGGGTGGACGAGATCAACCGCTTGATCGCACAAGGTCATGACCTGAATGCCCGTGATCGGGCGGGCCGAACACCAGCGCATGTTGCCGCTTTCGCCTCGCACGACGATGCTGTTACCGCGCTTGGAACGGGCGGCGCGGACATGAACGCCCTTGAAAATCGAGTCTATGATGTCCTGACCATTGCCGCGGTGGCCAATGACCCTGAGCTGGTGTCTCTCGCCATCCAATTGGGCAACAAAACAGATCTCATCACCAGCGTCTACGACGGTACAGCCCTGATTGCTGCGGCACATCTTGGCCATCATGATGTTGTTGCCCGCCTCGTCACCGGTGGCGCGCCTCTGGATCACGTTAATAACCTCGGCTGGACAGCGCTGATCGAGGCTGTGGTGCTGGGTGACGGCGGGTCAGATCACATCAAGACGGTCGAAATACTTGTCCAGGCCGGTGCAGACAAAACCATCGGTGATCGCGACGGCGTGACCCCCCTTCAGCACGCGAAGGCGCGAGGTTATGCAGAAATGGTAAAGCTTCTCCAATGACGTCTCTCATACGCGGCGGATCAAATGGTGCGTCGCGTATCAGTCAGGATGAAGCGTTTTCTTGGGCCAAAGCAGCCCTTCGCTGCTCAACAGCAATTCGGGAGGTCTGGGCGGCGGGCTCAACCGTTCGCCGCGCAATGCATCAATGACTGCACTGCGGACAGAACGGACCTTAGAAGGCCGGGGTGTCAGAAGAGAGCAGACCTTCCGCTTCATCAGGCAAGGTGCCGGCAGCGGGGGCAGTGGTGCCTTGAAGTTTTCAGCACATCGGCGTGCCTTGCCCCTTTTTTTATCCTCCGATTATAGCTTTACGCACCTGAAATTTTTCCCGCAATAAGCAGGAACAAGCAGAAAATAGCACCGAGAACCGGGACGGCGAGTGGCACTGTGAAAGTGCCCTGAGGCGCGGGAACGCGCCGAATCTTGAGCCATACCAACGCGGCGTTCACGAAGACAAAGACAGACAACAGCACCTCCGATGTTGTCTCCGCCAGCGTGTCGAGCGGCGTAAACAATGCGAGACCCAGCACGATGGTGGCAACGAGGACCGTAGCCCTGAGCGGTGTGCGCGTGTGCGGATTGACCTTGCCTATCCAGGCGGGAAGACGCCTCTCGCGAGCCATGCCGTAGGTGACCCGCGCTGCCATCACGAGAATAATCCCGACACCATTCATTGTGGCCAGGATCGCCACCAGCGTGATCGTGAGCGGCGAAAAACCAGTCAGGCGTTCGAAGAGCAGGCTGATGGGAGCGGTCGTGGTCTTGAATTCCGCAACCGGGATCGCCGTCGCCGAAATGTGTGAGACCAGCACGTAGAGCAACGTCACGATTAAAAGCGTCAGCCCCAACGCCCAGGGCATGATGCGGCGCGGGTTTCGTGCCTCCTCGACGAGGTTCACCACGTCGTCGAACCCGATATAGGCGAAAAAGGCGATGAGGCTTGCGGAGAAGACGCCGGACACTGCGACCCAGTCCGACAACGGGGGAACCAAGGCGCGGGGCAGCGACGCGAGAATCTCGGAATCGGACCCGATACCGGCACCGATAATAACAAGAAGGCCCGCGACTTCCGCCACTGTCATGATGCCGGCGATGATGACGGTTTCGCGAATGCCCCAGGCTGCGACCGTGGCCATGACAACAATGATCAGAACAATCAGCGCTGGCTGCGGGAGCGGGATCACCTGCGCGACATAGCCTGAGGCCCCAACGGTAATAGCGGCAGCGGCAATCATCGCCTCGATAAGAATGGCAAGTCCTATAATCACCGTAAGGGGTGCCAGCCTAAAGGCGGCCTCGATGTAGTTGGCCTCTCCGGCTGCCTTTGGAACGCGGCCCACCAGTTCCGCGAATGCGCCTGCGGTAAAGGCCATCACGAACGCGGAGAGCAGAAACGAGGCAGGTGCAAATTCTCCGGCTCGCAGAACTGTCTCGCCTACGAGCACGTAGATCCCTGCTCCTATGGTCACACCTAGGCCATAAAGCACAAGGCCCGTTAGGCCGATGCTTCGACGCAGCGAAGCGCTGGCTATATTGGCCTCATTTTCACTTCGGTGCCATTGCATATCCACACCTCCCCTTGCTGAATATACGGTGGGTTTTGACAACGTGTCCTTGATCTCTGTCACCTTGGGCTGAGGTCAAAGCCGGACGGGTGTGCTAGGTGCGCGACAGGATCACCCGCCCCCATATATCATCGTTGATGTAAACCTTCAGCCGCCTGCGTCGCGATACGCTGGACGTCACCGAAAGATGGCGCGCGTGCGAGGTCAGAGATAGGCAAGGGTCCGCTCTGGGCTGCGGTTTCAATCGGTCGACGCAACACTTTAGTCTTTTTGGAAAGATGGAGTATGAAGCATAAAGTATCGTCCCCGAGTATTTTTACGGACAAGCAGAAGTCAGAGATATGGGGAGCGTTTTGTCATTCGACAAAACTACGAAACCGCCGCGCCCGCCCCAAGTTGGATTGCTCTGAACGTGCCAGGACCGATATGACATATCCCGGTAGCCTATGCGTGCGCATGACGTCAGGCGACGGTGTAGCTGCGATCCGGCCGGAATGCGGCTATGTCAATGTTGGGCTGGCGGCCCTCGGCAAGGTCCGTAACGATGCGCCCTGTAATCCCTCCAAGCGTCAACCCAAGATGTTGGTGGGCAAAGGCATGTATGATCCGCTTGGACTTGGCGGTGTGCCCGATCACAGGAAGGGAGTCCGGCATCGTCGGCCGGTATCCCAGCCAGTGGCTGTCGGGAACCGGCAATGGGCCGAACATTTCGGTCGCTCTGCGGACAAGATATGAGATCCGGTTCTGATTGACGGGCTTGTTGAGATGGTCGATCTCGACGGTGCCGGCCAAACGCAGACCCTTTGCCATGGGAACGGCATAGAACCCGCCTTCGGACCAGCCGACCGGTCGAGTGATCCGATGGGCGTCATTGGCGTAGACGATGTGATATCCTCGTTCCGTTCCAAGCGGCAGCCTTTCGGTTTCGGCGCCAGCGATCTGCCTGGAAAATGCGCCAGATGCGACGACGACATGACCCGCATGCACCGTATTATCGCCAACCTTCAATTCGACGCCTGAAGCACGTGCCGTGACCTTCGAGACTTTTGCAGCGATCGTCCGCCCACCCAGGTCGGTAAAGCGCGCATGCATGCGCCGGATCAGTTGCTCGGGATCTCTAATATGCCGCGCCTCGGGATAGAACACTGCACGTTCGATGGGCAGTTTGAGGCCTGGCTCCATCGACGTTGCTTCGTCGGCCGTCAACTCCACGAGGTGAACGCCATGGCTCCGTCGCTGTTTGAGCCCGGCTTCAGCCGCTTTTGCGCCAGCCTTGCTCGACCAGACGGATAACTGGCCATTTTCGACGACAAGGTCCTCCGCTTCAGCCGCAACGATTAGGGGATTAAGGCCGGAATCCGCATGCGCCAGCAGGCCCGCAAGGTTCCGCGAGATTTCACGCGACCGTTTCGCAGAGCAGTTCGCGAGAAAGGACAGCATCCAGCGTGGGTTTTTTAGCGCATGACTGTAGGAAATCGAAAGCGGACTGTCCTTGCTGAAAAGAAGTCGTGGCAAGCCGAACAAGACAGACGGATCGTTGACCGGCAGGCACGCATAGGTAGCAATGGTGCAGGCGTTGCCAGAGCTAGTCCCCGACCCCGGTGGATTCGGATCGGCCAAGAGCACCTTGTGACCGCGCATCTGCGCCCATAGCGCCGTGCTGGTTCCAACTATGCCCGCGCCTGCGATCGCGATGTCGAAGTCTGCCAAAGTATTGACCCTATTACCTTTCTAGGACGATTGACCCAGCTACCTCTAGGGCTGGCCATATAAAGAGGCAATACCACGCCACCGCAGGTCTGAGCTGGGAAGTTAAGAAAACTGTCAGAACGCAAATCGGTCTTTGCTACTCCCGGACTCGGAAGCAAATTTTGGGGCGAAACGATGCCACCAGTACCGCACGGCCTCGTGGCTAATGTCGATCCCTCACTCGTGTAGCAGGTCTTCTACATTCCGCAGCGAAAGCGGAAACCGAACATACAATATCACCGCGAGGCGAATGGTCTCTGGGCTGGTCTTGAAATAGCGAAATGGGTTCTTTTGGGTCATGGCCCGACGCTAGACAACTGCCCCACCCGCCTCAAGCTGACGTGCTCTGACTGTGTTTTTCTGCCGGATCAGCCCGGGCTCAGCCCGCGCAAACGCTCTGACCGTCGGCGCAGAATTTCGACGGTCGCCAGCAGGAAAATCGAGAAAACGACCAAAATCGTCGCCACACTCAAAATCGCCGGGCTGATCTGCTCGCGGATTCCGTTCCACATCTGTCGCGGGATTGTCTGTTCATTAAAGCCACCGATGAACAGCACGGCCACAACTTCGTCGAATGACGTGACGAAGGCGAACAGCGCGCCGGAAATCACACCCGGCAGGATCAGCGGCATTGTGATCTTGAAGAACGTCGTGCGCGGGTTGGCGCCCAGCGACGCCGCCGCGCGTGTCAGCGAGTGGTCGAAACCCACCAGCGTCGCGGTCACGGTGATGATAACAAAGGGAATACCCAATGTGGCATGCGCCAGAATGATCCCGAGGTAGGGGATCTGCCATCCGAATAACTCCCACTTGGCAATCGAGATCGACGAGTAAAAGAAGAACAACCCCGTCGCGGTGATGATAATCGGTACGATCATTGGCGAGATCAGGATCGCCATAATTGTGCGACGGTATGGCATCTCGGGTCGGCTGAGGCCCAGTGCCGCGACCGTCCCCAGTACAGTGGCCAAAATGGTCGCAAAGAAGCCGATAATGACGGAGTTCTTCGCCGCCTTGATCCAGGCGGCATTGTTCCAGGTGTCTGCCCACCAGGAACCGTCGCGCACCAACTCCGGCGCTTGCATTCCGAACGTTAGGATAAGGTCGTACCAGCGCAACGAGTACCCCTCGGGGTCCAGCGCCAGCATCTTCGGAGTAAAGGTAAAGAAAGGCTCGGCGTTGAAAGACAGCGGAATGACGATCAGGATCGGCGCGATCAGAAACGTGAAGATCACCCCGCAGATCACCAGGTAGATATAATGCCAGACCCGTTCGAGGGTGGATGCGTGTTTTGGCAAAGCCATACCGTTATCCCAGTTTCAAATTATCAATGCCGATCAATCGGTCGTAAAGCCAGTAGAGCAACAGGATACCCGCCAGAAGCAGGGCGGCCAGCGCCGCGGCCAGCGACCAGTTCAAAGATTTCTGCATGTGGAAAGCGATAAAGTTCGAGAACAGCTGTCCGCTTGCACCGCCCACCAGCGCGGGCGTGATGTAGTACCCGACCGCCAGAATGAAGACGAGCAATCCCCCTGCCCCCATACCCGGCACTGTCTGCGGCACATAAATGCGCCGAAATGCCGTCCAGCTGGTCGCCCCAAGCGAGCGTGCCGCACGAACATAAGTCGGGTTGATCGGGCGCATGACTGAATACAGCGGCAGCACCATAAACGGCAGCAGAATGTGGACCATCGCAACAATCGTTCCGGTCTGATTATAGATCATCTGGATACGGCTGTCGTCTGCCACGATACTGGCAGCCACCAGCGTGTCGTTCACCACGCCCTGGCTTTGCAGCAGCACGATCCAGCTGGTCGTCCGCACCAAAAGCGAGGTCCAGAACGGCAGCAACACGAAAATCATCAGCAGGTTCGAATGCCTCAACGGCAAAGTCGCCAGCAGATGCGCAACGGGATAGCCAAGGATCAGGCAGGCGAGCGTAATGAAGGCCGACAAAGCCAGTGTCTTACCGTAGTTGCCGACATATAGACGGCGATCCTCGTCCACCTGAACGATATTGCCATCGGCGTCCCGCGTTCGGTCCAGAGCCGCCAGATAAAAGTTGCCGGTATATGCCGAAGACGCCCCGCGCATCACTTGCCACAGCAGCGGATCGGCCCAATCTTGGTCTGCGTCCAGAACCGCCTCTTTGAACGGGGGTTCCATCTTCGGCGCCTTGCGCGTCGTCGATGAGATCAGGGATTTCGTTCCAGCGAGTTCATAGTTGATGCGCGTGCCTACATTGCCCTGCGCCTTCAACTCGCTCAGTTGAATAAGATCGCTGACCAGCGCGGCATAGGCGGCCTCGTCCGGTTCAGTGCCTTGCGGATTTTTGTCGAACCAACCACGTAGCTCTACCATAATCGGCGTTTTGGTGCCCGATTCAACGTCCCGATGGACAACAAAGCGCGGGTCGTGAATCGACCGCAGCAGCATTTGCCCGATCGGGGCGACGAAAGTCATAACAACGAATGCCAGCAGCGGCAGCACCAGCAGGAAGGCACGGCGACGGGCCCTTGCCTCGGCCGCAGCCAGAGCGGCCTTCAGCGGTTTTCCGTCAGCCGTTTTCAGATCACCTGCCGCGGGCGCATCCGGGGCCATTGATGGCGTCCCCTGCGAATTGGCGGAAGTATCGGTCATTCGGTCCAGATCCTGATGCGGCTGATTGCAGAAAGTCGGGGCGCGCCAGTACGGCGCGCCCCATTTGTGCAGGTATTACTGGGCAAGCCAGGCGTTAAAGCGCTCGTTCAACTCCGAGTCGCGGTCAGCCCAGAACTCCAGCGACGACGCCAGGGCGTTGGTCTGGTTTTCAGGGCTGGTCGGCAACTGCGGACCCATTTGCGTCGTGCCGTCGCCCTTGTACACGCCAACCAGCGGTGCCGAAGACTTGCGCGGCGGGCCATAGCTGATCCATTCAGCAGCCGCCGCCAAAGGTGCGGTGCCGGTCGAGAACTTGATGAACTCCAGAGCGCCCTCTTTGTTAGGTGCGCCCTTCGGGATCACCCAACCTTCCCATTCAAAGACCTGACCGTCCCACATGATCGCGAACGGCTGACCTTCGCCAACAGCGGCCGAGAAAATGCGGCCATTCCAGCCCATCGTCATCAGAACTTCGCCGTCAGCCAGCAGTTGAACCGGCTGCGAGCCGGCTTCCCACCAGACGACCGAATCCTTGATTGTGTCGAGCTTTGCAAAAGCGCGATCAACACCTTCGTCGGTTTCCAGCGTGGCATAGACGTCGCCTGCAAGAACACCGTCAGCCATCAGCGCCATCTCAAGCGTGGTTTTCGCGCCTTTTTTCAGGCCGCGCTTGCCGGGAAATTTCTCAAGGTCATAGAAATCGGCAATCGAGGTCGTAGCGCCGTCCGTGAACTTGGTGGTGTCATAGGCGATCGCGGTCGCGAACACGTCGGTCGGGATCATGCAGTCGGTCAGCGTTCCCGCGATGAAGTCATCCACAGCAGGGGTGCCATCGGCACCATCAGGCATGGTCGAGGCATCGATCTCTTCGATCAGACCTTCGTCGCACAGACGTACGGCGTCGGCGATTTCAACGCTTGCGACGTCAATCGTCACGTTGCCCGCTTCGACCTGAGCCTTGATCGGGGTTGCCGGGTTGTCGGCATCTGCCGAGTTCACGGTGATGCCCGTCGCTTCGGTGAAGGGCTTGTGATAGGCCTCAACTTGGCTGTTCGTGTAAGCGCCTCCCCAGCCGATGACCGTAACTTCGGTGCTGTGGCTGGCCGCGTTTGCGGCAAGTGCAACGCCGCTCAGTGCCGTTGTCAGGATAAGTATCTTTTTCATTTGGTTCTCCTCAGTAGCTGTAAATTTATGTCAATGGTGCACCGGATATTCGTGCCAGTGTCGCGTCGTTTCATAGCGGATTAAGCGCACGCGCGTCCTGTGCATGCCAGGTGACTTGCGTCTTTTCGCCGACGACCAGGTGCGTGTGGCCCGCAGAATTCGGAACTTTGACGACAAAGTCATCGTTGCCGTGAACGTTGAGGCGGCACCGGATGTGGTCGCCCAGATAAATCAACTCTCGCACGTCGGCAGTGGTTGTGTTCGCGCCACCTGTCTGACCCACCGTGACACGTTCGGGCCGGATCGAGATCAGCGTTTCGGTCCCGACCTCGCCACAACTGACGGCCAGCGCTTGGCAGGTTTCGCCGTTCGCAAGCTTTACCGTCGCCGTATCGCCGGTGCGTGACACAACTATGCCGCTCAGTTTGTTATTCTCGCCGATGAACTGCGCCACAAAGCTGTTCTCGGGACGTTCATAAAGATCGGCTGGCGCAGCGAGTTGCTGGATGCGACCATCGTCAAAAACGGCAACGCGGTCACTCATCGTAAGGGCTTCGGACTGGTCATGCGTGACATAAACCACTGTTATTCCGAGTCTTTCATGCAGATGTTTAATCTCATACTGCATATGTTCGCGCAGTTGCTTGTCCAGTGCACCCAGCGGTTCATCCATCAGCACCAGCTTTGGATCGAACACCAGCGCACGCGCCAACGCTATGCGCTGTTGCTGGCCGCCAGACAGTTGCGCCGGGCGGCGGTTGCCGAAAACGCCCATCTGCACCATGTCGAGGGCGTGTTTGACCTTGGCCTCACGCTCGGCCTTGCCCATGCCACGCACTTCCAGCGGGAAGGCGAGGTTTTCGTTGACGGTCATATGTGGAAACAGCGCGTAGTTCTGGAACACCATGCCAATGCCGCGCTTGTGCGGTGGAATGTTGTTGATCTCGGCCCCGCCAAGGCGGATTTCTCCGTGGGTTGCGGTCTCAAAGCCGGCGAGCATCATAAGACAGGTAGTTTTGCCCGATCCCGATGGCCCGAGCATCGTCAGAAATTCGCCTTTTGGCATCGACAGATTCAAGTCTTTGACGACCAGAATCTCGCCGTCATAGCTTTTCTGCACACGGTCGAATTCGACAAATCCGTCGTCGGTATTGGTGTTGACCAAACCGGGCTCCCTGATAGCGGCAGGTTATCCTGCACTTCTGAGGAAGGGTTAAAGCCAATGGCCAGCCATTATGCAACCGGCGAATCCGGCTTTGGCGCGCCTGAACCCGAGTGAATTGCCCCTTTTAGGTGAGCGGGTCGACTGGTATTGCTATCAGCGACTACATCACCGCGCAAATCTGCGAGGGAACGAACTCGTGGTCGCCAAGACCCTGAACCTCGGATTTCGTTGCCTCACGGGACGGCGAAGTGGAACGCATTGAGTTGATGCGTTCCATCGCCTTGGTCAATCGAGGTCCGGATTATGGGCTGTCAGATTCCAAACAGGCGCTGATTTCATGGACTACTGCGCTGCAACCATGACGTAGCTCCAATGTATTTCTCTGACGCGTGATCACTTACTTTGCTTGATCCCATACTCATGAATTCGTTTTCAGATAACGGTTTCTCCAACACCTAGCCTATTCGCGATTTCACCCATTGAGTGGCTCTTGTACAGCTCCTCTAAATACTCCTTTGAGATCGAAAACTTCGTCGCCCTCCGACACTGTGTCGCTCAATTCCAAACGCTATCAGCGTGTTGCGAACAGTCTCATCGTTGTAGCCAAGAGACGCCCGACGGGACTCAATTGTTCACCCGCTGGCAGTTCCGCTATGTGGCCGCCGCACAGAGATCATGCTCAGCCAAAAGTTCAAATCGACCAACATGCAAGACGGCATCGTGCAGGTTCCGCGCATCGAAACGGCTTTTTGTGAGCGCCATTCTTACTTTTGTGCTATGATGCAGGAAGTAAATAAATCCGATTACTGGTGGTTGAGGAGCCTTTTTCCGTGTTCGTGATGGCAACCGCAAGGAGACCCGGACGTGGCTTCTAATCGTCGGCGTTGTCGTTTTGGGTTCGACAGTGTGAACTCGCTCATGAGTGGACCCCTGTGATCCACACCGATTCCGGCGTGTTCGAGGACTCTTAGATTGGCAGCCAAGCTTACCAAGTCCGCAATGGAACCGGATCGCTTAGGTTTGAACAAAAAGATGGAGGCGCTTGATGGAATTTCTCATTATTTTCGAGTCAGTTGAAGGACAAACCCGCAAGATAGCGGAGTCTGTGGAGCAGCAGATACGTGCCGCAGGCCATGGGGTTCGGATGTTTGACGCGACGGACAAATTGGCTTCTTTGACTTTTGAAGGCATCGACAGGGTGGTGCTGGCAGCACCTGTGCATGAACGACGCCATCCCATGAGTTTCGAAGTTCTGATTTCAACAAACTTGGATGAATTGAAAGCGCGTCAGACACTTCAAATCTCTGTTAGCCTCAAGGCGGCCTTTCCTGAAGGTCAGGAAGAAGCTCAGGACTATTTGACCGAATCGAAAATGCGGACTGGTTTTGCTGCCGATTGGGAAGTCCTGGCTGCTGGGGCCGTCCGCACGAACAGCTACGATTATTATGAAAGCCAAGTCGTGCAAAATGTAGCGTTGGCTGGGCAAAAAATTGACCTTGTCAACGGCGAGCGCGAATTCACTGATTGGGATCGGCTTCGCGCTGAAATTGAAGCGTTTCTGGTCGCTGAGCAGCCTCATGAAGCCTGAGTGCGATGAAGCTTCCTTGCAAGACCCCTTAAGGCGGAGGGGTGGCGCCGAAGCGGACCTTCCCTGCAAACCGCCCCAACGTCCGCTGTGCAACCTTTGCTGACTTTCGCGGGGGTGGTGCCCTGAGTGTGACCAACAAAAGGCAGTTATCCAAAGAATACCAATAAGGTAGAGCTACACAAAGTCCCGCTACCCTTAGTCGTCCAAAGCAATGCTTTATTTTAAGCGAGGTCTTACGGCTTTAATAAGAGCCTGGATTTTGCGGATATTTTTGTGGTTCTGGCGTTGGGTACAGGGCGTGAGCAAAGCTGCTACCGTTAAGCTGCAATGAAATCTCTAACCACACTGTTGAAAAGTTCGGGCTTTTCCAAATGCGTCGCATGCGCACAATCAGGGAGGACAGCAAGACTGGCGCTTGGAATGGATCGCCAAAGACACTCGATCTGGCTCCAAGGATAAGTGCGGTCGTGGTCTCCCCAGAGAACCAGCGTTCTTGTGCGAATGTCTTGGAGACGACCAATGCCGCTCCAGTGCTGCATCGCGTCGAGCCCGGCTAGAATAGCCTGTAAACTGCTTAGCTCAGCAATGGCCGCGCATTCCTCGTAGGCCTCAGCCTCAGTCATTTTAAGAAACCAGGTGGCTGCAATGCGCCTTGCGGTGGCCTGCGATCCGTCGGTTCGCGCGCGGCGCTTCGACGTGCTGATGGTCTCAAATCGGCCAGGCAAAACCCCGGTGGGCCCGGTGCCATAAAGCACCAGGCGGTCCACGGATTCGGGTGCCTGGACTGCGATTTCTTGTGCGACCATCCCGCCCATGGAGTGACCGATCAGATGAAACCGCGCGATCCCGCGAGACTTTAGCTCGGCAATGACCCATTTTGCATAGGCTTCAATGCTGTCCAGCGCCTCGAGTTTACAGTTCTCACCAAAACCGGGGAGGTCCACGGTGATGACGTTAAGTCCACAGAGGGCTTTGGCTTGGCCCGCCCACTGCCGACTGCCGCCCAAGAAGCCATGGACGAAAACGATTGGAGTCATTTGCGCCCGCCTTGGACGATGCGGTCAAGGATCATCGCACAGAACAAGATCGAGAACCCTGCGAGAATACCTTGGCCAACGTTTGCGTACTGCAGGGCCTCCAGCACGTCTTCGCCCAAACCCTTTGCGCCAATCAGCGACGCGACGACAACCATGGCCAGCGACAACATAATGGTCTGGTTGATACCGGCTCGGATTGACGGCCCCGCAAGCGGTAAGTCGACTTTGGTTAAGAGGTACCATTTGTTCGCGCCGAAACTGATGGCCGCCTCCCGCACGCTTTCGGGCACCCCTCGCAGACCGAGGACCGTCAAACGGACGACGGGCGTTCCACCAAAGATCATTGTTGTTACGACGGCTGCCGGTTTTCCTGTTCCAAAGAATGCAATCACTGGGATCATGAAGACGAAGGCGGGCATGGTCTGCATGAAGTCCATGATCGGCTGAATGAAGGAATAGAACTTTGGTCTGCGCGCCGCGAACATGCCCAAGGGGATGCCGATCAGGATCGAAAGGCAGGCCGCGGTTCCAAGAAGGGCCAGGGTTGTCATGGCTTTCTCCCAAAAGCCCAGAAGGCCCATGTAGGATAAAAAGGCGGTGGAATAGATCGCCATGCGCACGCCAGCGGTCAGCCATGTTAGCAGGATGATCAGCGCAGCCACCACAATCCAGGGTGTACTCACAAAGACAATCTCAAGCGCATCAAGGACAAGGCGGATAAAATAGGTAATCGCATCAAAAAGCGCATCGCCGTTTAGCACGGCCCAATTGAAGAAAGCCTCTACACGATCGATACTGACAAGCCGAATGTCCGGGTCGGTTGGGAAGTCTGACAGCAGCGCGAACCGGCCCGGAAAGCTGTAGTGCATCATCGCGGCAAAGACGATGAGCGCCATGAACACCGCACTGAAAGCAATTTGCGAGGTTGGCAGGCCAGATCGTACTGCGCGATCGCTGAGCCAATCGGAAAAGCGCGTTTCAAGGGCGGTGTTTGCCACAAGGGCTTCGACCAATTTGGCGATCACCAAAATCGCTAATCCGGTCAACGCGATCGTCGGGCCTTCTGCGGCCATCGCGTCTGCATCGGCGCGAAATCCGCCGATATTGGCCTCCAGCGATTCCACCGCGCGACGGAAGGCATCCACCCGATCCGAACCGTTTTCTATTGCTGCAGACAGCTGCTGTCGCCGCAGTTCCAGCGTGCCTTCAATTGAGGCTATCCGATCCATTGCATCGGCGGCCAGATCACCGAAAAGCCCGCGGGAGATTTGCACAAATGCAAGAGCTTCGATGATCAGAAAAGGAAGGGCCCAGTTCCAGAGGCCCCGTGCGCCAAACCAAACCGGGCCGAACAAACCCGCGAATAGGTTTACTGTCGGAGTGAAGCGAGATGAGGCGCCGATCTTGTCGAACATTCGGATGTAGTATTCCGGGTTCGTGCGAACGAATGTGCGAATGTTTTCCCGACGTTCTTCAGCATAGGCCAGGGCTGCGTCTGAATCGGTATCCTCGAGGGGATTTACGCCTTGATCGGTCATGATACTTCGGTCCCTTCAATCACGGTGCGCAGCAGATCGGCGCGGGTGATCACCCCTGCATCTCGGCCATCGGTTTGAACGACGATTGGATTGTCATCATCAATCGCAAGGTTGATGAGTGTGCTCAGCGTTTCATTTTGGTCAACGCGCGAGGCTTCGGCGGCAAGGGCACCGTTCTGGGCGACAAAGGCGTCGATGGGCTGCATGACCGCATGGGCGTGAACGACTTTCAGTCGGGAAATTCCGGCGACGAACTCAGCCACGTAGTCGTCCGCCGGATCCATGACGATGTCTTCGGCGGTGCCCATCTGTACCAGCTTTCCGTCTCGCATGATCGCGATGCGGTCACCGATGCGCACCGCTTCGTCGAGATCATGAGTGATGAAAATCGTTGTTTTCTTCAAGATTTTTGAGAGGCGGATAAACTCGTCCTGGAGTTGGCGGCGAATGAGGGGGTCGAGTGCCGAGAACGGCTCGTCCATCAATAGGACATCGGGGTTTGCCGCCAATGCGCGCGCCAGTCCAACCCGCTGCTGCATTCCGCCCGAAAGCTCGTGGGCGAATTTCGCGCCCCATGCGCCCAGTTCTACAATGTCGAGAATGGCGGCGGCCTGACGCATGCGCTCGTTCTTGGCGACCTGCCGGATTTCCAGCGGCATCGCCACATTGTCCAGAACCGAACGGTGCGGCATCAGCGCGAAGTTTTGAAAAACCATGCCAATCTTCAGGTTGCGGAACTTTTGAAGCTCTCGCGGTCCCAGCGCCATGACGTCGATGCCCTCGATTTCAATTTTTCCGGCCGTTGGTTCCAACAGCCTATTGAAATGACGGACCAATGTGGACTTTCCGCTACCGGACAGACCCATGATGCAGAAAATTTCGCCTCGGTTTACGGAAAGGCTGACGTCTGCGACGCCAACGACTGCGTTGTACTCGGCGAGAACTTCGGCCTTTCCCAACCCCTTTTCGCGAATTGCCGAAAGGGCGGCCTGCGCGTTGGCTCCGAATATCTTCCAGACGTTGGAGATTTCGATGACGGTGTCGTCAGTCATAACGGGAATGTCCTGCGCGGCGTCGGGGAGTGGCGGCGCGACCGTGAAAGCCGCACCGCCTGTTTTCCTGTCGAATACCTTAGAGGCCGAGCCAGCCGTCGACGCGATCGGAGTTTGCGTTCACCCACTCTTTTGCGACATCAGCCGGGTCACGACCGTTTGCACTGATTTCAAAGGCCAACTGGCTAACGTCGTCAGCTGTCAAACCGAAGTTCGTAAAGAACTCGGCGATTGCAGGAGACCGGTCAACCAATGAGTTTGACCATGCGATCTGCACATCCTTCAGCGCGTCTTTTGTTGCGACCATGGACTTCTCGTACCAATCGGCATCGTCGGACGGCTGAACCATTGTGTATTTTGCGGGGTCAAATGTCGGTTCGGTCAACATCCGGACGTCGAACATGAACCAAACAGCGTGCGGTTTGTAGCAGTAGAACGCATAGCCTTCTTCCTTAGCGATGCTGTCTTTGATGCGCGCCGTTTTAACGCTTTCTTCCGCGCGGATCGGTTCTACGAAGTCGAGTAAACCATAGTCACGTGTTTTGACTTCGTTTACGTTGGCCGACGCCCAGCCTGGCGCACCGATCCACATTTCGCCCAGACCGTTGCCATCGCTATCCATCAGCGAAGCCACATCCGGACGGCCCAGATCGGCAATGTCCGTGACGTTGTTGGCGGTCCCGAAATCCTCGGAAACGCAGAAACCCTGGTTGCCCTGATAGGGGTTGGACGACAGCGTGACCGTGCCAGCCTCGTCGACGTATTTTTTGGTGAAGCTTTCCTGGTTTGGCAGCCAGACATCTGGGTGCACGTCAATGTCGCCCTTGCCCTGATCCATGGCCTGGAAAATTGTGGCGTTGTTGCCGGGGACATAGTCGACGGTGCCGCCGATCCGCGACTCGACGACTTCGCCAAGCACATATGCAATGGCCTGAGCACCAGTCCAGGATGGAACGCCGATCTTTACTTCTTCGGCGGCGAACGCAGGCAGCGCGAAAATGCTGACCGTGGCCGCAAGGCCGAGTGATTTGAACTTGGTTTTCATGGTAGTTTCCTCTGTTGAAGCGCGCCGGATTTTCGGCGTCGTTATTTAGAATTTTTGGTCTCTGCGGTGTGTGGCGAAGTCGTGCCTCCTTGCCTTCGAGCTGTCACGGCGGACGGGACGCCGATATTTCAAAGGCCCGCCGGTTCCTGGTTTCAAGTCTAGGTTGAGACGTTTTCCGATAGCCAATTCGAACATGTCATCAAATCATTCGTTTTTTGCATAGATTTCTCTATGATCGGAAAAACCGTCTCTTGTCGCGTGGGAATAAGCATTGGATCTGAATTGGCTCCTTGATTTTGACTGTCTCGCTCGAACGCTGAATTTCACCCGTGCCTCTGCCGAGCGGAACATCACGCAATCAGCTTTCAGTCGTAGAATCAAAGCCTTGGAAAGTTGGGTTGGAATACCACTGATTAATCGCGACACTTACCCAGTGCAATTAACGGCCGCGGGGCGGCACTTCCTACCGGTTGCGCTTCATGTGATTTCGCAATTGTCCGAGGCCCGTCAATCGATCCGCGATGCTGACAGAGGCGACAGCCGATTCATCAGAATTTCGGCGCTTCATACGATTTCGGTCAATTATCTGGCGTCCCGCATCGAAATTATGCAGCGAAAAATTCCTGATCTGCGCACGCGCGTGATTTCCGATTCCTTAAGCGTCTGTTGTGATCTTTTGGCGGAAGGGGCCGTCGATATCATGCTGTGCTACTTCCATCATACGGTCTCATCCATGGTCGACGAAGCAGCATTCGAGCGAAAGGACCTTGTGACGGACCGCCTGATCCCGGTTGCTGCCAGCGGGCCCGCGCGTAATTTCGGGTGGGACATTTCCAAATCGGGCGGCGCGCCCATGCCGTATCTGGCTTATGAGCGCTCGTCATTTCTGGGAATGGTCGTTGAAAACACGTTGGGCAAGAGGTCGTTGCATGCTGATACGATTTATGTGGATAGCCTCGTTGAAACGATCAAGCGGCGGCTTTTGCAGGGAAGTGGGTTTGCGTGGTTGCCCGAGACGGCCATTGCGGCCGAACTTGCCGAAGGGTCGGTGGTGCCGATCGGCGATGCGGATTGGACCGCGGCGTTAACCATTTCGGCTTTGTCCAATCCTGCGACTATCAACCGGACCGCTCAGGAATTGTGGGAGTTGCTCTGACGGGTCCAGATGTGTCCGCCTATGTCGCTTGTGACGTCTGAACGATGGCCTCGGTCAGAAGATCAATCGTATCAACCGCACGCACGCCCGGTGCGACGCTGTCTGCAATGATGGAAAACTCCGAGCAGGCAACGAACTGGAGCTCAGCGCCCTTTGCAGCTTGTTCTGCCGAGGCGGCAAGAAGCCTGTCACGTGCTGCCTGCGTGGGTCCGTTCACTTTGATTGCGCGGATCGCAGCCAGCATCGCGTCGTCGTCGTCGGGCCAGATTGTCGAAAGTCCGCGTGCCTCCAAAGCCAGTTCGAAAAGCCGCGTGCGTCGCACCGCAGGCGAGGCGAGAATTCCAACACGCCCCCCGACCCCAAGTGTGGCATAGGCATGGTCGGCCGCCAGTTCGACCATGTTCAAAAGCGGGATATCGACCGCTTCGACAATTGCGCTGGCATAGTGATGCGCGGTGTTACAGGGCATGGCTAGCGCCACGGCTCCGGCGCTTTCGAGCCGGCGGGCCATTGCTGCTAGTGTTGGTCCGGGATCCTTGCCTGTGCCCTCGATCAAGTGCGCAATCCGCGACGGCACCTGCGGGTTCATATCGATTAGAAGCGGGATATGATCGTTGTCGTCGCGGGCGGGTATCGCTTTGATTAGCTTTTGCTGAAGAAGCACAGTGGCCTCAGGCCCCATGCCGCCGAGGATGCCTATTGGATGGGTTACAACCATGGTTCAGACCTTGGCCACTTGGAGCTGGTAAACGATTGCGGTGATCCGGAATCTCTTTGGCTGACCATTTTTTAGCGCCCTTTTGCTTCTATCGGCAGTCAAGAAATGTGGCACATAGTTCTCATCACAACGTTCTATCATACCACTACGATCGTCGCGCTCTATCCTGGTTTCATGCCACGGCTTGTGCGAAACCAATACGTGGGCACCAAGGACACCGCACAGCTTGCGAAGAGAACATGTGCGGATAGGCAAATTTCAATTCGCACAGATAGACGCGTACATCCGAAACTCAAACCCGTTCTTGCGGCATTCTTAGCGCTAAGATGCAGAGGTGACTGCTTTGCCACGCAGCCCTGACTTACAGCATAAGTCAGAGTGTTGCACAGGGAGCAGGTCTAAATGCTGGCAGCTACGGTGTAGTAAACCCCCAGAGTTCCGACAAACCCTAATGGGAAACCTACCATCAGAGGGCTCCAGGCGCGGAAGCGGCCCTCCGCCAAAAAATGTGACGCAAAGCCAAGTAAAACAAGCACAATACCAATCACGTAAACGGTCCAGTAAGAAATGTTGGACCCGAACACGTATTGCGGCGGCAGATCGAAATAGAAAAAGAAGTAACCAATCGGAGCAAAAGGGACAAAAAACAGCCACATGGGCGCGTCAATCAATACCATCTCTACAGGTGTAAAAGTGATGCACGCGAATATCCCAATCAGATACCACCCAAAATATCGACCTACACTGAACAAAATACCTTTCGCCTTGGAGCGACGCTCGATCGGTAGAGATGTTGTCATTCCATTCGCGCCCTTCAGTCCCACTCGCTCTTTGTGTCTCCCTGAGAGTACCTTTCAACGCGAATTTAGAAATTACTTTTGCCGAAAAAACTTAAATACTTGTCGCCACGAGCCTTGAGCTAAAGATTCACGCGGCGACGCGCGCTCAAAGCCTTTGTCGAATTCATCAAAGGTCGTCTACGCCCAGTTCCAAAAGTCGCCGCCTGGAACGTAAGTCCACCTGGCTGCAAAAGCCAGGCTCGCCTCGACGGAACTACCTGCCAGAGCGAATATGCAACGACTGTTGAGGGTAAGGGATCGAAATACCGGCGGCGTCAAACGCCTCCTTCATCTGTTGCGTTAGGTCCCAGTAGACCGCCCAATAGTCAGATGTTTTCGTCCACGGCCGGCAGATAAAGTTTACCGAACTGTCGGCAAGTTCGTGAACGCGGATGATCGTCTCGGGGTCGTCGAGGACGAGCGGATGCGCTCGTGTTATTTTTTCGATTACCTTCAAAGCCTCTGGGATTGAATCTTCGTAAGATATTCCAAACACAAGATCGACGCGTCTCGTTTTACTCGCCGTCACATTGGTGATGACATTGCCCCAGACATTTTTATTGGGGATGACAATCACCTGATTGTCAGGAGTAACAACAGTCGTCGCTACAATGCTCACTGACTTTACCGTTCCCGCCACACCACCAATATCGACGTAGTGCCCTTCGTCGAAAGGACGGTTGACTATAATCATCAGGCCACTGGCCAGATTTCCGAGCGTCTCTTGAAAAGCAAAAGCAAGGATGAACGAGGCGCCACCGATCAAAGCAAAAACTGGAGAGATATCGATACCAAGTGCCGAAAGAACGACCATGAGGCCAATCGCGAGCACCAACCAATAAATCAGTGTTACAATAAAAGCCTGAAGCAGTTTTGACAGATTTGGGACGTGCCCAAGCCAGCCGCGCGCCAATCTGCGGATCGTCTTTGCAAAAATCAGAAGCGCCAACAGAGACGCCACAATAACCGCTACGTTGATGGCCAACGCAATGCCACCTTCACGGTCGACAAGCCAACGAACTGCCTCCGCATAAAGTGTCTGATAGTCCGACGTTCGCGTTTCTTCCACGACTACCGATGATTTGTAGGCACGGTACTCTGAGATGACCTGCGCATCCCCGCCCTTCTTCTCCCACGCCGAAACGACCTTACTGTATTTGTCAAAAAGCGCGCCCCGCTCAAGGACGAGCTCAGTCAAATTTTCGCGCGCGGCATCCTCTGCATCGGCATCCGTTCTGGAAATTGCGATTTGCGCGGCCATGACATTCTCTGTCTTCGCGCGTACAATTTCCAGCCACTCGGGAGCTAAAACCTCAAGTTCACTCTTCGTCAACGGAATGAGTCTGAGTTCTAGCTCTGAGGGCAAGATGGTCGGGTCGAGCAGTTCACTGGACAGGCCCGTAACAGGATCACGGGTGCTTTCGTCGACGACGCCCGCAGTTACCGAATCCGCTAGAATTTCTGCGAAGTCTTTCGGTGCAGTCTCCGCACCGTCTTGCGCAAAAACCGTCTGTTGAGGGAAAATGGTAAAAAGGCAGGCCACCAGGGAAATAAGGAGGGGCCGCAAACGGGCTGCGACACGCAATCTCTTTGCATACTCAGCTTCTTGCTTTTTCATCGGTAGTACTTTCGTCTCAATGCTTTACACGGAATGCATCTTTGATCTTGAGGGCAAGTAATATTATTTGTGGTGATGTGAAAGCTAAAACACGGCTACTTTGCCTGAATATCTGCTCTCGCTCGGCTCTGTTGTATTAATCCGGTGATGGCCGAGGTTCCCCTTTTCCCGGACAGACTTGCCCCACAGCTTCCGTGACGTGTATGCGCACTTCGCGGATCGCATCCACACGTGCCATCCCTTGGCCGACAAGCACATCACCCTGCCGAAGTTCCTGAATTATTCCCTCGGGCCTATGCCGTTCGTTCCACATTCCTTGTCCTGCGTTTCCTAAAGATATCGATGGAGCAATTCAGATGGGGAGGCTCACTATCATGAATGAAGCGGGTTTTGGCCTTCCCTGCTCACATGGCTTGCTTCCCTGTAAAACAGGGAAATGGAGCTGAGATTAGTTTGCTCAAGGCTGCGTTCACCAGCAACAGATCGCGCGCGACATTGGCCGATTGCAAACCGGCATTTTCCATCATCTGAAAGATGATTGATACCGATGTCCTCTATCATCCGTCGGTCGACTTCGATCATCTGGTTTGTTATCACGACTGGCAGTTTAGCAACGATTGGATAGGGCTGTCTTGTCCCTGTCATTGCCGCGCCGTCACGCCATTCAACGCGAGACATGCCTTAGGCGGTCCAAACCGCAAAATGCGATCACCCTTCGTGAGGTGCAATGGCCCCGAAACGGGTGGGTTATCATTCCATTGCAACACCAACAGGCCGGGGTCATCAGCATCGACGATGCATTGCGCCCCAGTCACATGCTCCTTGATCCGTGTGCCGTCCGGTATTTGTGTGATGACAAGGTGCTGGTAGTCTTCAAACCACCCAAGCCTTTTTTGCGACACTGCGAGAATGATGAGCAACGTCCGGGCGGCTGTTATGGTTCAGACCAATTCCGCATCCGTCATGATCTCGACCAGCGCGGGACCTTTCACCGCCAGTGCTTTTTCAATAGCGGCTGCGATGTCATCGGTCTTGGTCACTTTCTGGCCATGCCCTCCACACAGCTTTGCAAACGCTGCGAAGGAGGGATTGTGCAGATCGGTCTCCCAAACTGGCCATTCACCGGATCGCTGTTCCTTGGAGATTTTGCCAAGCTGCCCGTTGTGCAAAAGGATGTGGGTCACGTCCATGCCGTATTTGACCGCCGTTGTGAAATCCATCGGATATTGGCCAAAGCCCCCATCGCCAGAGATCGATACGACCTTGCGTCCTTTCAAGTCTGCCACATCCTGCGTTGCGGCCCATGCCCCCATTGCCGCGGGAAAGCTGAAGCCGATAGACCCCAGATAGCCAGACATCAGCACGCGCTGTGTCCCTTTGGTTTCAAGGTAGCGGCCAAAGGAATAGGTGTTGTTGCCCACGTCGACGGCAAAGATCGTGTCGTCTGGCACCAGCTTTCCAAGCGCGTCGAAAATAGCGAAGGAATGAATGCCTTGCCCATGTTCTTCGGCGAGGCGACGGTGCTTTTCGTTGCGCCACATGGTCCAACGGTCCGCCAATTCGCTGGTTTGACCCACCGCATCGGGGTGGGGTTTAATCCGTTCCGCAGCCGCCGCACAAAACGCGCCAATATCGCCCCAGACGGGGACTTTCACAGGATGGAACTTGCCAAGCTGCATGCGATCGTAATCCACTTGAATGATGTTTTGTTTCTGCGCGATGCCGGTGTGATTTGAAAAACTGGCTCCAAAAGCTATAAGCACATCGGCTTCATTCATGAACCAGCTTGCAATCGGGGTCCCGGACCTGCCCAAGACACCGGCGCCAAGGGGGTGACTGTCGGGCACCAACCCTTTGGCCTTGAACGTTGTGACAACAGGTGCCCCGATCTTTTCGGCAAGAGCGATAATCTGGTCGCGGGCACCGTACGCGCCATGACCGACGACGATCATCGGACGTTTGGCCGAGTTCAAAAGCGAAACTGCCGCGTCAATGTCGCCGTCAGCTGGCGTGACCCGTGTGCCGCCCATCCGCCCCAAGGGCGCGCCTGCGGGTTTGTCGGATGGCAGCGTTTGAACATCGTCAGGGAAAATCAGATGCGCCACGTCTTGCTGAACGATGGCGTTCTTGCAGGCCAGCGACATCAGTTCGGCATGGTTTGACGTGCTCAGCACGGTTTGTGAGAAGTGCGCGACGGCTTGGAATGCCGATTTCAGATCAATATCCTGAAACGCGCCCGGTCCGAACACCTGTGTCTGCACTTGTCCAGTCAGCGCCAACACTGGGGCGCGATCCACTTTGGCGTCCCACATGCCGGTCATAAGGTTCGTGGCCCCCGGCCCTGCGATAGTCAGGCAGGCTGCCGGCTTTCCTGTCAGCTTGCCATAGGCAGAGGCGGCAAAGGCCGCTGCCCCCTCATGTCGGATTCCGTAGTATTTTAATTTCTTATCGATGACCGAAAGCCGGATTGCATCCGCGAGCCCAAGGTTGGAATGCCCGACCATGCCAAAGACGGATTGCACGCCCCAGTTCGTCATTGTCTCGACCATCACGTCGGTGACGGTTTGGGTGTGCGATGGCTCTGCCTCAAGGCCCACGAAAATTTCACCATCGCGGATGTCGAGCGGATACATTTCCTGTCCGCTGTCTTCATGCCCGCCCGGTGGTTTTCCCGTGAGCGGATCAAAGTCCCACCCATGCCAAGGGCACCTGATCCAGCATTTGTCGTCGAGTCCCTTTTCGATGGCGCCTTCGCCCAGTGGTCCGCGTTGGTGCGGGCAATGGTTGTTCATCGCGGCCCACTGCCCGTCAAAATGCACCAGGCAGATCGAGGTCGTGCGCGCAGTGACCGTTTTTATCCGACCTTCGGGAAGATCATCTACATGCCCCACCGAAATCCAATCGAGGGTTTGCGTATCCATGTCCTGTTCCATCTATGCCACGCCGCCAAAAGCCACGCCGGAAATCGCGGCCATGTCTTTTTTCCAAGTCGTCAGATCGTCGGGATTGAATTTTGACAGATGGTCATGCCCGCAGGCACGGGCCATGACCTGCATCAGCTCAACGCTCGCCTCGAAGAAATTCGCCAGTTGACGGGCGGATTTTTCGGCCACCAGACGGTTGACCAGATGCGGTTTCTGCGTTGCGATCCCGACGGGGCAATTGTTGGTGTGGCAGGCCCGCATCGCGAGGCAGCCGATCGCCTGCATTGCCGAATTGGACAGCGCAATGGCGTCGGCTCCCATAGCCATGGCCTTGATGAAATCCGCAGGTTTGCGCAGGCCGCCGGTGATCACGAGCGTCACGTCTGCGCGCCCAAGTTTGTCTAGATGCCGCCGTGCACGGGCCAATGCAGGGATCGTCGGGACGGAAATATTGTCGCGGAAGATAATTGGGGCTGCCCCCGTGCCGCCGCCGCGCCCGTCCAAAATCACATAATCCACACCGACTGCCAAAGCTGCATCGATGTCTTTCTCGATATGCTGTGCGGACAGTTTGTAGCCGATAGGAATGCCACCCGTGCGGTCCCGCACTTCGTCGGCGAAGGCTTTGATTTGGCTCACCTCGGTCCATTCCGGGAACCGGGACGGAGAGATCGCGTCTGTTCCTGGCTCCAACCCCCGCACTTCGGCAATTTTGCCTTGCACCTTGTTGCCGGGCAAATGGCCGCCGGTGCCGGTTTTGGCCCCCTGCCCGCCCTTAAAATGGAACGCCTGCACGCGGTCCAGCTTGTCCCAGCTGAACCCGAACCGGGCGGATGCCAGTTCGTAAAAGTATCGGCTATTTTCAGACTGTTCTTCGGGCAACATACCACCTTCGCCTGAACAAACTCCGGTGCCAGCCATCTCGGCACCACGTGCAAGTGCCACCTTGGCGGAGTCTGACAGGGCGCCAAAACTCATGTCCGATACGAACAGCGGGATTTTCAGCTTCAGCGGCTTTTGAGCGTTAGGTCCGATCACCACTTCGGTCCCGACAGGCTCATCGTCCAGAAGCGGTGGCTTGAATAATTGCGCGGTGAGCAACTGAATATCGTCCCAATCGGGTAATTCATTGCGCGGCACTCCCATCGATTCCACAGCCCCATGATGGCCTGTTTTGGATAGGCCGGACCTGGCGTAGCTTTGGATCAATCCGTTGTAAGGCTCGGCATCTGACCCGTGGCTGGGGTCGGCATAGAGCCCAAGATAGGCGTCGCGATTGTAGGGCTGTGGGTTGGCAAGGCCCCATGCGTTGATTTCGTCTGCATCGACGCAAACATCGCCGCCCTCAAGCCACGATTTAAACTTTGGTAACTTCTCATCATTGGCATAGGCCGACACGCCGCTGTCGAGGCGGTAATCCCAGTTATGGACGCCGCAAATCAGATCATTCCCTCGCACATGCCCATCCGACATCAACGCGCCCCGGTGCAAGCAGCGCCCGTAAAAAACCGAGACCTCCTCGTCAAACCGCACCACCACCAAATCCACCTCACCCACAATGGCATATTCTGGTTTCCGATCAGCCAAATCACCAAGCTTGAAGATCGCAGTCTTTGTCATGGGATGTCCTTTTTTGAGGTCTCTTGACGTGTTTCGGGGCATGGCCCCATTTGGCTTATTTTTGCCGCATACCAACGGGCGCCGGGTGCGGCAGTGATCCCGTGCAGGATCGCGCTGATCCAAACAGTATTGATCGCAAGATGCAAAATATCTTGGCCCAATGCATGGGGCAAATTTTCCAAGATCAACAGCGCAAACAAGGCCGTCGCCAACCCGCGCGGCCCGAACCAGCCAAAGAAGAATTTGGTGATCGGCTGTGCATCCGTTCCGATTAAGGAAAGCCAGATGGCCACAGGGCGAACGACGAAAAGGCTCGCCAATATCAAACCAAGCATCGGAAGGGTCAAATGCGCGATGGCGTCCGGCACGACGGCCACGCCCAGAAGAAAAAACGCTGCCCATATCAGCAATTGCCCTTCGCTTTCGGTGAATTCATAGACGAACATACAGGCCCCTTTGACCACCGCCCCGAACGCCAGACCCGCGACAAAGGCCGCGATGAAACCGTTACCGCCAATCAGCACCGCCCCCAGATAGGCCGAACCCGCGAGTGCCAGCGCGCCCACACCTTCATATGTTTCAGACGTCGTTCCCACAGCTTTCGCACGCAAAAAGGCCCAGCCGCCGATTGCGCCGACGATGACGCCTGCGATGGGGCCAAGAAGGACCTGTTTCGCGCCAAAGATCAGCCACTCGACGCTGTCTTGTGCCTCCGACGCCGTCACCAACGCCGCAAGCAACAAGATGACAGGCAGCGCAAGCCCATCGTTCAAGCCGCTTTCTACAGTCAAGGCGCGGCGCGGCCGGATTGGGATCGCTTCGTTCGTGACGACCGCTTGGCCAAGGGCTGCATCAGTCGGTGTCAGGATCGCGGCAGCAAGTGCGACTGTCACAATCGACCACTCCGGAAACAGCAATGCGCCTAAGAAAGTTCCCAGTAATATCGAGGCCGGCAGTCCGATCAGCAGCATCCGTTGCGGCCAGATACGGCGCTGTCGTAACGCGGCCAGGTCCGTTTGGGCCGCGTCCAAAAACAGCAAAATCACCAGCGCGACCTCGGCCACAGGATGCAAAAGCGCCTCACCCGTCTCCGGTGGGACAAGACCGCCAACAGACAGCGCTGCGCCTAGGCAGATGAACAGGATCGGCGCGGTCAGGATCGTCGATGACAGGCGCTTTGCGACAAGGGCGTACCCGACCGTCAAAATGCAAAGTGCCAAAAATCCTGCCAACAGTTTCATCCCCTTTGGTCACATGTATGAATTGAATCATACCCTGCTTCGGAGCGTTCCAAACGCCAACGATCAAATTAAGTTCCAAAGGGATATCACGTCCGTGGAAGAAGGATCGATCAAACAAGGGTTCAATTTTTACAGACAGCGTCCCGGGCACGCCGAACCGGATCGTAAACATTGGCGACGTTTGAACTGTGGCGCGTACCAAGGTAAGGAATGGACGCTTGTGAGGTGGTGTGAATTAGCATCAAAGCAGTGCCTGTCTTTCGCGCTTCGCAACAAGGTGGGTGCGATAAATATCCGGTTTTCCAAGCTTGTTCCTGCTGTTGGG
Source organism: Boseongicola sp. (assembly GCF_057460485.1). Classification (NCBI taxonomy): domain Bacteria; kingdom Pseudomonadati; phylum Pseudomonadota; class Alphaproteobacteria; order Rhodobacterales; family Paracoccaceae; genus Boseongicola; species Boseongicola sp. The sequence continues at coordinate 1,817 of NZ_JBVCWP010000016.1, read as the reverse complement.
CTCGACAGTGTTTAAGGTCAGATCAGAGCCAGAAGCAGACCTTGCGAACATTGCCTTGAACGGTAGTTTTGTCAGCTCAACCGACCTCGTGGTACTTGGCGCGGCGAAGGTCTGCTGAGAGCGCATGACGCAATACTGAAAGACGTCGGCCTCACACGCCTCAATGCTAATGAAAATGCTTATTTGGTCTCGCATCGCGGCAACTAGGCGACGTTTCACAATACCACCTATCCAGGCAGAAAACGCAGTACCTCTGAAGGGGCCACTTCGGAGGGCTGTTTCGCTCATTGGAGCCAAATGCGGACTTCGGTCCTGAGGGCTCAAACCAACGGCGCAGGGGCCATTTAGGATAGAAGCTGGTAGGGAACTCACGTGCGGGTGCGTTATGATCATTCTATGAGCCGCAATGATTTGTCGATCATTAGATTCTTTGCCCCGGTCTTGCTACTTGTCACTCCGGTCGGCGTATTCGCAGAGCCTGCGTGCATCCCAATTGATTTGCCGGTGGCGAGTATCGGGGAAACTCCGGAAAACTACAGCATATTCTGTTTGCAGTATGCGGGCGTTTGCGACCTTGAGGGGGCTCGCATGGTGGTATGATCGGAAGCCGAGCGAGCGAGAGTCGAGCTTATCAACTCACAAGTGAATCAAGAGAGTGAGTTCGTTTCCGACTGGGATTTCAAAGGTATCGACGACGTATGGGATTATCCCCTTAACTGCTAAGGTGATTGCGAAGACTTCGCCTTAGAGAAACGCCGCCGACTCGTCGAAGACGAATTTCCTAGCGCATTACTAACAATGGCAATCGCTTTCCACGAAATGCAATTCTTTCCACACGCAGTCCTGTTGGTGGAGACTTCCAAGGGTACCTGGGTGTTGGATAACCTCTATGAGACTGTTCTTTGCTGGGATGCGGTGACCTACATATTTACGCACAGGGAACAACCGGATGGTCAGTGGGCACGTTTCTTGCTGCCGTAGACGTTGACCAGGAAGAAATTTGCTCGAGAAGAGGCGTGTGGTCGGCCTTACATCCGTAAAGTGCATTTGGCTTTCCGACGTCGGCTCTGTCCCGCTGATCGGTCGTTTGGTGTGACCGCAACGAAAGTCCGCGAAACGGTGCGGTTCACCCGGTTTCGCCGGATCTCGGCAGCAAGCATCGGGCCCAATCTATTCCACGAGTACCGCACCGTTTTGCGGCTGATGTCGATGCCGCGGTCGTGAAGAATATCTTCGGCATTCCGGAGCGAAAGTGGAAAACTCACATATAGAATCACTGCTAGGCGAATAGATTCGGAGCCGGTGTGGAAGCCCTTGAAAGGGTCTGTTTTCGTCATGAGCAGAAGATTCTAAACCACCCTGCCCTGCTTAAGCCGATTTGCTCTGACAACAGCCAACGTGAACTTCTCCTGTGCCGCGAAGTCGGAACAGAGGCAGCATTGCGAATTATGCGCGTACCACAAACTGGACGTTTGCTGATCTGCATCAAGGCGCAATCCTTAAATTTCGTAAACTGTCAACTTTGATGATGAGACGCGGCGGTTAGGTGTCGTTGGCGCGGATTTTGTGGGCGGCAGTAAAATGGATAGGCAAGCAACACCTCCTGATGAGCCAAAACTCGGCCCTCGCATGCAGCAGGTCTGGCCGCTGATGGTTGCCGCGCTGTTTGTCGGCTATTTGTTGTTCCCCGCTCCCGACATTTCTGCGGCAAGTAAAACTGTTTCCTATAGCGAAATCAGAGATTTGATAAAGCAGGGAGAGATTGATGAAGCCACTTTGCAGGCCGCCGCGATCATTGGCCATCTAACAGGACCAAC
>NZ_JBVCWP010000015.1:0-35425 GCF_057460485.1 Boseongicola sp. | reverse complement strand
GCGACCGCATCCGGTACTATTGGACCAATGCGAAGGTCACTGCGGCGTTAGACGCGCTTTTGAAGAATTTATCGGAGGCACCGTTGCCGGAAACGCTGGTCAGTCAGGCATTCATGGGGCTGGAGTTTGGAGAGATCTCGACCGATCCTTCGGTCCTGCTGGAAAAGCACATTAATCGGTGCGTTTCCCGTTATTTCCATGCGGGGGGCTTCTCCTGATTGACGGGCTTAGTCGAGAAACTGAAGGGCTTAAAGATATAGAGTGAAGTCGCTCATTCTTCAAAAGGCACATTGCAGAACACCAACTGTTTACGAAATTCCTGCCTTTTGGAAAACGCATCGATGAGCCGGTATTCGACCTGGACTCGACAGCCCGCAATTCAAACCCTAGGCGACTGCGCTATTCAACCGGCTAAGATAGTCCCGTAGGACGTCCGCAACACTGCTTCAATATCTGCGGGCAAGGTCTTTTGAGTAACGCCTCAGCCATAGCAAAAAAGTAAGATCGGTCGCTAACCGCCATGTGATTCGTAAGTTCACGGTGAAAGTCGGTTTTATCCCGCACTCCCGTCATAGTGGCGGTCAAAATGCTGCAGTCTAGACCAATGGCCGGTGAAGTGGTGCTGCTTTTTAGGACAGGTTTGCGGCTTAGCTAAGACGCATCAGGTCTATGTTCATGCCGCTTTTCGTATCTCCGATTTGCCAAAGTATGCGGGTCCGGTATTCGTTTATCAAGGGCGGTGTGAGGCCGCTCTGAGTTGCGGAAGCAGGGCTAGTTACTGATGATCCGTTTTGCTTGGAACCCCGGTTATCTCATGCACGTAACTTGCTTGAGAGGACGCCAGCCATGCCTTCAATAGCCTCCCGTTTCCATGCACTCGCCTGCGTCGGGTGGAGCTGGCGCTGGCTCCTATCTCTTGAACTGTTTTGTCTCCGCGCAGCGCCTCAAGCACCACAGCAGCCTTAAACTTGTCTGAAAGGTTCCGTCGCTTCGTCATTCTTGTATCCATTCGTTCGTGATGGATAAGTCTTAACTCGCTGTCCAATTTTAGCGGATCACTTCATTGCGGCCGGCACCGTGATGCTTGGGCAGATCCAGAAAGGCATCAAGGGATATCATTTGAGCACAACCACCTTGCTTAGGTGACGAGGGGCAGTTGTGTCGATACCTTTGGATTGCGCGTGGCGTTCCCCCAAAAACTGAAGCGCTGGCAGAGCCTCTGCTCCGGCCAGATCACCGATCGCCTTAACTGGCAGTGAAATATCACCGGGACCGCCGATCCCTAAAACGAATGCGCCTTTTGCCTGTATTTCGTTGACCAAATCGGCGTCCGCCTTTGCGGTGTCGCTATGGTAAAGCATGACCACAGCAGAGCCCTCATCAATCAGACTTATCGGGCCATGCCTGTATTCACCGGGATGAAAAGTTTGCGTTGCAGCAATCGCCATTTCCATGAGTTTCAGGCCGCCCTCGAGCATGATGCCGTAATGCGCGCCGCCCCCCAAGAAGACCACGTGACTGCGAGAGTGAAATATCGTTGTGTCCGCCGCTTGCATAGATGCAAGCAAGACCCCTGCCTGATCTGCCAGGGCGTCATCTACTTTCAGCCCCGCCATCGCATAACCTGCCAACAGCATGAGTGAGGCAGATGAGGTCATCACGATCCCTTCGTCGGGATGCGTGTCAAAGACAATCGCGATATCCGAGGCGGTTTCGAGCACTGTTCCAGGAGCACAAGACACGCTGGTTACGTGCAGCCCAAGTGCACGACTGGCCGTTGCCGCGCGAACCGTCTCAGTGGTCGTCCCGCTGCGTGAAAGTGCTATGATTTCAGCAGGGGCGCCATCGGGCAAATAGGCTTCGCGTCGGTCGAACCATTCGCCGGCGGGTACGGCCATGGCAGTGTGGCCAGCCGCGCTAAGGGCAGATGCGACAGCCAACGCTAGATTATAGCTGGTCCCACATCCGATGACGATGCGGATTGCATCCGATACAGGCAGTGCGGCGGGCATTTGCGCCTTGCGCCAATAGTCGAACTGACCGGTTATTCCGCTTACGGTTGAACTCATTTTTCGGTCCTTTTTTGGCGTAAAAGTTTCATGATTGGTCAAGTTGGGCGGCAATGCTCGCTGACCATTCCGCGTCGACCGACCATTCGGCCATTGCCGAAGCCAGCATTAGGCCGCCCCCGAGCGTTGACATTGCGGGTTGGCTTTGCGGGCCAAGTTTTTGTTGAACCATCGCCGCAATCCGGTTGCTTTGGAAAACTGACCCGGCCGAACACCATTTATAGGGGGCGGTGGCTTTGGATCGCTCAGCGACCGACTGCGCCAATGCAACTAAGTGCAGTGCAGCTCCATCCAATATTGATCTGGCGATTGCGTCACCCTTTGTGTCCAGTTGATCAACAGCGCGTGCGACTTCTGCAACTTGTGCTCTTGGTGCCGGACTGGCGGCGACCCACTCCAACAGACCAAAAGGGTGGTTTGGCGCATCTAGAGCATCGCTCAACCGACTCGCAAATTGTACATCAGGCGCTCGGCCATCGATTTCGGCGGCAGCGTACGCAAGGGCCTGTTGACCAATCCAATAAGCGCTGCCCTCGTCACCAATGACATAACCCCAACCGCCCGAACGTACGATACGGCCTTGTCTTCCACCTACCGCCATCGACCCCGTGCCACACAAAACTAACACGCCGTCACCCTTTGGGAAGGCGCCGTGGAACGCCAATTCAACATCATTAAGAATATGACAGTTCGGTCCAAACCGTTCTGCCACAAATCTCGTGACATGTGCATCAATGCTGGGAACTTCGCCGTAACCCGGCATTCCCAATACGAGTAGTGCGTCTTTTGGAATTTGCGCCAGAATGGAACCCAGTGCGCTTTTCCAATCGGTCCCGTCTTGCGGATTGCAGCCTAGAGCATTTGGCAACTCGTGCACCTTGCCATCCCGTCTTGCAATGACTGCGGCTGTCTTTGTGCCCCCGCCGTCTATTGCCGCAATCGCCCTATGCATGAATCACCTGCTGGGACTTTTCGGTTTCTGTCGGCGCAAAGTTTCCACCAGATCGTTCGATATACTTGGCAAACTCACCAGTTGGCTCGGCTTCTGAAGTCGGCGTGTGACCAATGGCAAGCTGTTCCACCGAATGTGTCACGCGAGAACCAAATTTGCTGCTATCCGCAAAGTCTGTCACACGAGCGCTGCGACGGACCATTTGCGCGTTGATCGCCGCCTCTTCGGCATCAAGGCTTATCAATTCCTCCTCAACATCGATTGCTTTTTTCCCAAGAAACAAGCAGTCGCACCAAAGCTCTTCCATCATTGAGCTTGCGGCTGATCCCACCGTCGATAACTTTTCTATTCGAGGGCGGCCACCGATGAGCGTCAATTCGATACTGGGAACATGTGCGAACTCTTGAGCGACCACCAAACCTTTGGTGAAAATTTTGATCGACGAACCCATCCCCCGAATATACCGCGCAAGCTGCAACACGGCCGTCCCCGCATCCCCAAAAGGCCTTTCGTTCGGCCTTGTCCTCTGAGATGCGGCAAAAGCAATGGTGCATCTCGCGTCAATACACCCTTGCTCGCGCTCCCAAAAAGCAAGTGCTTTGCGTGATCCAGTTGCAATATGGGCAGACCCATTTCGCTGCTCAATCCGACCCATTTTCTCCAGCTCAATCAGGTCTCGCTGGATAATCGCAAGCGAGGTGCCAAGTGTGGTGGCGATGCGTTCTACTGATGGCCTGTCATTGGCCAAGAACAGCATAATCAATCTTGATTTTCGGTCCGTAGCCATATCTTCTCTCCGGTTTGGGTACTCATGCCAGCGAAATAGATCAATCCCAATCAAAAAACTGGCTGTCACTGAGTTAAAAACCTTGATCCATTTGGCGACTTCGCTTTTCTTGCCCGCGAATTCTGCAAAACGCCGAACCAGGCGCTTTAGAGGTTTCTGCCTAGTTTTCCGGCACTAACTGTACCCGAGGGCAGTGCCAGAGAATGACTTGCTGTTAAAGGCCGGGAACGTCCTGATCCAGGGCGGCAACAATCATACCTGGTCAAATCGCGGAAATGAACCTTGCGTGGTTGCGAAAGTGTTGATCAACGGAGTGATCCAACTCGATGCACCAGACGAGGAGGCAAAGGGAGTTACAAATAGAGAGAAATCCATATTCAAATAGCTCAGCAGAGAATTAGTGGCTAACCTGCTGAAAAATGCGCCCGGGATAAACAATCAATGACGGTTATCTCAGGCAGTAAAGATGCCGGGTCATGTTGACGTGTATTATTCATTTAGAATCCCGCATTCATACTTGGCGACGCCAGATAAGATCAGGCTCCAAGAGAATTTGGATTTTGAAGTACATTTTCGAGTGCTCCTAGCGATCGCAGCTGTCGTCCTTGATCACAAGAAAATGCTGCGCGATGGCGTCACGGCACGAAAGCAAAAGCCGCTATGCAGCGTTGGGGCAAAGGACATGTGGTCGGCTTGGGCCGTTCATAAGGAGCCCAAATTCCGCATCTGTAAAAAACCAGTGAATAGAATTTTGTAACTGAGGGCTCACTGCTGCCATTGGCCATCGACTTTACCTTTGCTTTGCAGACCCTGAAACGCGGTCTTTTGCGGACCGCGCAGCATTTGACCGGCTTAACGTCGAGTGTAAGCAGTGGCCTATGGAATTAGGTACTTTATTCCAGAATTATCACTGTTCGGTCGTCAAAAAATTCAGTGCGGCTCGATCCCTTAACCGTTGCGAAACGACCTATCTTGTGAAAATCTTGTTCCTCGGCAGTTTGGAATGTATCCTCCCAAGCCGCTGTCGTGGCTTCTTCAGGCAAACACGGATAGCCGTCGGTGAATATTTCAACGCTCGTCACGTCGGCCTTCGCTCGCTCGAAGTCTTGGAGCTCTCCTAACTGGGGTGTAGTTCCGTTCATGGTGTCGAAACACAACGGGTTCCCCGTGGTGTTCCCAAACCCATACTGAGTCTGAATTCCCCCCATAAGAAAGCCTGAGACAAGATCCGCCACATCGCTAAGCCCGAGTGCTTCAATTGCTTCTTCCACGATTGCTTGCGCACGCGCTGCATAAATAATTCCCTCAGAAATCGCATTGTCAAAGCCCAGGAAAATGCTTCTGCGTGTCAATGCTTCGACTTCGTCGAGATCCATATTCTTGGCAGCAAGTTCTTTGAACACGGCCACGCGCGCGGCTGTCGACACATGATCGATGACTTTTTGGTGGTGGTGAACTTCGAGGCCATTCAGTCGAATGCCGCTGTCTCCGAGAAGAATGAACCGCCAGCTCTCGCCACAATCAAGCGCGACGGCAAGGGTTGTCGAAGGTGGAATGACGAGGTTGAGCGGGTCAGTTCTTTCCTTCAAGATGGCAGACAGGCGGTTGATAATGTCTGAGCCCGGCAAAGTCCTGAAAACCGGATCAAACGCCATTGCAGCCATTTCTGATGCAACGATAGTCGCAGCCAACCGTCCTACGGCTACGCCATCGACAACAGTGCCGCGAGGATCGGTTGCACCATCAAAGACCCCGTAGAGTACGCCAGGCACAACCAGCGGCACATCATCTCCTGGCGCTGAGCCATCACGGTATTTCGATCGGTTGAAAACTTCTAAGCGCATAGGCACCCTCAAAGAAAAGCGGAGTTTCTGTTTTCGGTAAATCGAAAGACAAAGTAGACGCAGACCCCAGTACAAAGCAGTAAGACCGTCGAATGCGCGGCAGCCAAACCGAATTCACCATCAAGCACGGCCAGATAGATCGACACCGGCATGGTAATCGACCCCGCGTCATAGAGGATGAGAGTTCCAGAAAGTTCGTTAATAGCCGTGATAAAGCCCATTAGAGATCCAACGATAAGACCCGGTAGAATCAGTGGGACAGTTACTTTCAGAAAGGCTATCAGCGGCGGCGCGCCGAGATTGATGGCTGCCTCTTCCATGGATGGCTTAACCTGCCTGAGACTCGATGTCGTTGACCTGACGCCGTACGGCAGGCGCCTGATAAAATAGAGCATTACCAAGAGCCACGCGGCCCCGATCCCGCCGAAGAAGCCAGAGCGGAAGGTTGTGACAAAACCAATCGCCATCACCACACCTGGAATGAGGTATGGCACCATCATCATAAAATCAATTGCACCTGATGCGGTCGTTTCGCGTCGGACAATTACATAGCTGATCAGCGCTGAAAATGCCGTGATCAGCACCACTGCCGCAGTAGCGAATAAGAAGCTGTTCGCAATAGCCTCCGGTGCAGTGCGCCAGATGCGGCCATAGCTTTCAAGGCCGTAGCCACCCACGAAAACCGGACCGTTTGTCTTCAGGAAAGATGTATATACGACAACGAGCGACGGCAGCATCGCAATAAGAACCACACCATGGCAAAAGCCGTGCACCGCAACATTCCGCCATCCAGTGAGGTGCGTTTTGACCGGCAAATTCGTGAGGCTGCTCGCGGAACGCCGTTTTGCGAGGATACGGCGCTGGGCCAGCAAAGCCAGCATCGAGATAGCTATCATTATCATTGACACGGTGACCGCCATTGTCGGCACCCCCCCAAGTTCCGACCGATACGCCGAAAAAGCGATTGTAGACAGTGTCCGGAACCCGCGACCTAAGATGGCCGGCGTCCCGAAATCTGCAATCGACAATACAAAACAGATGATTGCCCCCGTGCTGATCGCCGGAAAAACAAGAGGAAGCGTGATCTTCGTGAATCGTTGCAATGGTGTGCAACCAAGATTCTCTGCGGCGTCTTCAAACGACTTGTTCACCGCCATCAGCGCAGTCTGGGTCATCAGAAAAACGAAAGGAAAGAACTTCAGTGTGAAAACAAGAACAATGCCGTGTGCGCCATATATTGTTGGCGTCTCGATCCCGATCCTTCCGAAAAAATTCGTGATAAAACCGTTGGAGCCGAGCATCATGATCCAAGCGTAGGCGCCAATGAATGGCGGAGATACTAGTACAAGAATTGCAAGCGTTGAAATCCAGGCCCGGCCCCACAAGTGGAAACGCGCGGTGAAAAATGCCAGCGGAATACCCAGCATACAGGCCCCTAATGTACCCAAAAAGCCAACAAACAACGTGTTCTTCAGTCCTTTGAGATAGAAATTCCGCGTAAAGACTTCGACGTAATTGCCCAACGTCCATTTCAGCGTATCGGCGTCAACAAAAGACAACAAAAGAACGCGAATAATCGGGATCAAAAGTAGTACGACAAGAACAACCAAAATAACGCCAGTCACGACGGTCCAAAAGTCAGGTCTGCGCAATTGCCTGATCATCCGACGCGCCGGCCAACTTCAGTCGCCTCAAAGAAGGCCAGATCATCACGTTTAACCAATACCGTGACAGAACTGCCGTTGGCTAATTCAATAATAGCGGGGTCTGGGCGTGCCAGGGATTTCAACTGTTCGCCACCGTCGGTGATCGTAAGCACTTCCATTTCTCGTCCGATAAAACTGACATCTAATATCTTAGCCGGGATCGCGATCTCTTCAGGGCTCGGAGTGACGTGACCCGATGCAACGCGTAGCGTTTCGGGCCGCACGGCACAGGCGATTTCTGTAGCATTGAATCCTGCCGCATCGAATACTTTCGCCCCACTCGACTTCAGCGAGAATTGTCCCCCCTCTTTCGACAGGGACATGAAATTGCACGCGCCGACGAAGGTCGCAACAAACCTGTTCTCAGGGCGCAAATATATGTCGAGCGGGCTAGCCGCCTGCTGAATGACACCCTGATGCATAACGCAAACGGTGTCAGACATCGCCAAAGCCTCTTCCTGATCATGTGTTACATAAACCGTGGTTATCCCAAGATCGCGCTGAATACGGCGCAGTTCTGCGCGCAGGTCCACACGCAGGCGCGCATCAAGGTTCGACAGCGGCTCGTCCATCAAAAGCACTTTTGGGCGGATCACGACGGCTCGCGCAAGTCCGACACGCTGCTGCTGCCCGCCTGACAACTCGTGCGGCATGCGATCTGCGAAAGCACCCAGTTGTACAACTTCTAGAACGTCAGCCACGCGTTTTGAAATGTCCGACGCCAACACCTTGCGTTGCCTAAGGCCAAAAGCGACATTGTCGCGAACGCTTATATGCGGAAAAATCGCATAATCCTGAAACACCATACCGACGTCTCGCCGATAGGCAGGAAGGCCCTCAATCGACTTGCCATCAACTTCGATACGTCCGGCATTCTGGTCATGGAATCCGGCAATTGTTCTAAGCAGCGTAGTCTTGCCACATCCGGATGGCCCAAGAAGCGTAAAGAAGGATCCAGACGGAATTGAAATATTTATGTCCGACAGGGCCACCACATCGCCATAAAGCTTGCGGATTCCCTTAATTTCGACCGAAGCCATTCAGTTCACCCGCAATAATAAGGGGCCGGGTCCGGTCAAGCCGGACCCGGCGATTGTAGTTTACTTATTGAACGTCAAGCACCATGTCTTTCCACTGGTCAACAAGGCGAGCCCGGTTGTCAGCTGCCCACTTACCATCGTAGCCCACCGAATTCACTTGGGCCAACGGCAACAGCGCTGGATTAGACCCAACGTCTGAACGTACGGGACGACGCCCTTGTTCGGCCACAACCGTCTGTGCTTCTTGAGACAACATGAAGTCGAGAAATGCCTTGGCGTTGTCGCCATTTGGTGCCCCGGCAATCAATGCCATGGCGTCCGGTGCAATTGCTGTGCCTTCTGCCGGATAGACGATCTGCACCGGCCCGCCGCCTTCAACGTAACGCAATGCTGCGTCTTCGAGTGTCACACCAACAGCAAGTTCGCCGTCATTGACAAAACGCGGTACCGCGCCGGAGCTATCGGACAAAACGAAGTTTGAGAGCATACCTTTATAGACTTCCCAGCCCGCTTCTTCACTATCAAAAGCTTGCAGGACGGTCGCCAACTGAATGTAGGCGGATCCGGAGGCTTCGGCACGCGCTGACGAGATCATTTCGTCGTACATCGGATCAGCCAATGCGGCCCAGCTGTCGGGGACTGGCTTGCCGTCGAGTTTGCTCTCATTGACGATAAAAGTCATGACAACAGCGGTGAATGGGGACCACATATCGCTTTGTTTCATGCCGTCGGCAAGCATGTCGGTACCCGCGGCTTCGTAGGCTTCAAAAAGCCCCGGGTTAAAGTCGATCACAGTGCCATCCACGCTCCAAAGAACGTCGCCCATCGGAGAGTCGGCCTCAGCCGTCAAACGGTTTAGCAGTTCGCCAGAGCCCGCCTTGATGATTTCGACAGACGTACCGGTCTGCTCTTCAAACATCGGCACCAACGCGTCGATGAAGTTTTGCGGGACGGCCGTATACACCGTTACAATTCCATCCGCTGCAGCCATTGACGCGCTAATTGCAATCACGGACGCAAATGCCGTGGTCTTGATCGACTTTTTCATGTGACCTCCAAGAGTCGTTTGTGCCGGGTTGCTTTCCCGACCGCACACGGTGCATTCATCGCGCCGTCTGACTACATTGCATTCCAAAATATTATATGAGTCAATACCTTGGTACTGTCAGACGAATGATAACTAGTCTCCACTAGTGCACTCGCCCTGCCCGGCTCAAGACAGTTTTCTCTGACAGCGCCCTCAGGTCGTATGTCAGGCCCGCATCACGGTACGGGGCACCCAGAAGGCTTGATTGGGGCACAAATCAGCGGCAACATGCGGGAGAACGCATTCTCCTTGGGGAATGTCGGATACAAGTTTATCGGGTCGTTGTGTTTCCCATGCTCGACACCTTGAAACCGGACTAAAGGATAATGCGATGAGCGAAGTGCTGACGCAGGATCAGATAGATTTTTACAACAAAAAAGGCTATTTGATCGTTGAAAATCAAATACCGGACGATGTTATTGCTAACATTCGCACCGAAATCACCCGGTTTGAGGAAGAAGCGCGCGGCCTGACGGTCAGCAATGACCGCCTAGACCTTGAAGACAGCCACACGCCCGAAGCACCGCGAATTAGGCGGATCAAGCTGCCTCATACGATCAGCGATGTTGCGCGTGATCTGATGTATTCAGATCATGTACTTGCCTCGATGCGCGATCTGATTGGTCCTGATCTGCGCCTGCACACCAGCAAACTGAACATGAAATGTGCCGGCTATGGTGCGGCGGTGGAATGGCATCAGGATTTTGCGTTTTACCCGCACACCAATGACGATGTGATGGCCGTCGCCGTAATCCTTGACGACATGGTGCTGGAAAATGGCCCTTTGATGGTGTTCCCCGGCACTCATAAGGGGCCGATATTTGATCATCATTCAGATGGCGTGTTTGTCGGAGCAATGGATCTGGCCGCGAACGGTTTGGACATCAAAGATGCCGTGCCACTGATGGGGCCTGCTGGATCAATCTCTATCCATCATGCGCGAATTGTGCATGGTTCTGCGTTGAATACATCCACACAGGATCGCCGTTTGCTGTTCTTTGAGGGCATGGCGGCAGATGCGTTTCCGGTGATGGGGTCAATGACCTCTTTCGGCTCGCTGGACGAGTATAACGAAAAGATGCTGTGCGGGACGCCGTCGATCACCCCTCGGCTCAAAGATATCCCGGTGCGCATCCCGTTGCCACAGCCAGAAAGTCGTGGCTCGATTTATGAGATCCAAAAAGGCCTGCAAAACCGTGGCTTTGGAATTTATGAAAAAGAAGATGCATAGGCGCGCGAACTCATCGTGGTGATATGCTTTAAAAGAAAAAGATACTCACATCCCGCTCTATTGAACCGGTGACGTCCCCTGCCCCCGGCACGAAGCGGCTTGAAGTCGATGACTTGATGAGAAGTGTCAGATTAGTCGGTTCTTTTCGTTCTGCCGTCGCCCTGAGCGTTTAGGCTCGGACATAATTTCTTTGTTTGCTTGATAAGCAACAAACAGCGTGACGCGAAAGCGGCCGAAAATCCTGTCCCAAACTCTAAACGATGAGTTTAATCTGACAATGCCCCCGGCGATATAAGCTTTTGGCTGGCAGGCCCAAACGTCATGATGTTTAGCTAGGTCGGTGGGCTACTCGTGAAAGGCCAGCTCTATGGACTTCCCTAGAACGCGGGCACTCGGCCTGGTCGCCGCGCTTGCCACGGTTACGATATGGGCGGCGTTCATGCTGGTCACACGGTTTGCCGTGCAGGGAAGTTTCACTGTCGAAGAGCTTCTAGTCCTGCGCCTCGTTCCGGGCGCATTGGTGATGGCTCCGCTTATGTGGCGACTGGGTGTCGTGCCCTACGGGCAGTCCCTGCCACGCGCAGCAATATTGATGGTTGGTGCCAGCGCAATCTTTCCCTTCGTGATCTCTAAAGGACTGACCTATGCGCCCGCCTCGGACGGCGGGGCACTGGCGCCGGGAATGCTGCCGTTCTGGACTGCGCTGGCGGCCTATGCCATGGCCGGAGAAGTCACCGGACCGCGCCGCCGACTTGGTTTAGCGATGATCCTGTCCGGTGCGATTATCGTCAGCCTATGGCAGATGCTTGCGGGACCGGACGACGGCGCATGGAAAGGCCATTTGATGTTTTTGACGGGGTCGGGTGCATTTGCTGTCTACTCCGTTATTTTTCGTCAAAGCGGACTCAGTCCCTTGCATGGGCTGGTCATCGGCCTGTTCTGGGGAGCCCTACTTGTCACCCCACTGCTACTCGCGACGGGCAATGTGAGCTTTGCCACAGCAAGTCAGGTCGATATCGCAGTGATGATTGTGCTTCAGAGTTTCATAATCGGTATTCTGGCGATGTTCTTGTTCGGCTACGCGGTGCAGATTCTCGGTGCTGGCGAGACCGCCGCCTTTGGAGCGCTGACTCCTATCCTTGCCTTACTGGGAGGCGTGGCGTTTCTGGGCGAAACCGTTACGCCTCTCAAGGTAGCTGGCGTCGCCCTAGTCGCTACCGGGGTCTTCCTGGCTTCAGGTGTTTTGAGCAAATCTCCCTCGATGCCCGCATCATGACACCAACAAGCACCCTGTGTAGAAAAGGGCCGCGTACATAAGCTGTGCTGCAATATTAAAGCGGCGGCTAAGTCCCTATGGTTGACAATGGTCGGCTCCGTAGCGCCACATGGTTTCGCGGTTAAAATGGTAGGTGGAAACTCTCGCACCAAACGTTCAACCAAAGATCGGTCTTTTGGCGCTTATCCTCTGACCGTACTCCCCTGCCCGGCTCAAGCTGATTTTGTCTTGAAACTGCCTACGGTTCCGTCCGAATCCCCATACGAGACTGCGATGCCCGCCTCAAAAAAACGCCTGAAGCCCAGTCTGTGCTCGACCCAAGATAAGCGCATGTACATCATGTGTGCCTTCGTAGGTGTTTACGGTCTCAAGGTTCATCATGTGGCGCATCACCGGGAACGCATCCGAAATACCATTGCCGCCATGCATGTCTCGGGCCATGCGCGCAATATCAAGCGCTTTGCCGCAATTGTTGCGTTTGATTAGTGAGATCATCTCGGGCGAGGCACGGCCCAAATCCATCAGCCGCCCCACGCGCAATGCGGCCTGAAGGCCCAGCGTAATTTCGGTTTGCATGTCCGCCAGTTTCTTCTGGAATAGTTGCGTTTGCGCCAGCGGACGGTTGAACTGTTTGCGATCCAGTCCGTACTGGCGTGCGCCATGCCAGCACTGCTCGGCCGCCCCTATGACGCCCCAGCCTATACCGAACCGCGCCCGGTTCAGGCAGCCGAAAGGACCCTTCAGTCCCTGGACACCTGGCAAAAGCGCATCTTCCGCGATTTCGACATTCTCCATCACAATCTCGCCCGTTACACTGGCACGCAGCGAAAGCTTCCCGCCTATTTTAGGAGCGCTCAAGCCGGACATGCCCTTTTCCAGCACAAAGCCCCGGATCTTGCCGTCATGCGCATCAGACTTGGCCCAGACCACGAACACATCCGCAATGGGAGCATTCGAGATCCACATTTTCGAACCGCTGATCCGGTAGCCTCCGTCAATCTTCTGCGCGCGGGTTTTCATGCCCGCTGGGTCAGAGCCTGCATCCGGTTCTGTCAATCCAAAGCAGCCAATCAGACTACCAGCGGCGAGGCCAGGAAGGTATTTCTGCTTCTGCTCTTCCGAGCCATAGGCATGAATTGGATACATTACGAGGCTGGACTGCACACTCATCATGCTGCGGTAGCCGGAATCGACACGCTCGATCTCGCGCGCAATCAGACCATAAGTCACATAGCCCGCGCCAAGTCCCCCGTATTCCTCCGGGATCGTAGTGCCCAGCAGTCCTGCCTCACCCATTTCAGCAAAAATTTCGGGCGCAACTGCCTCGTCGCGGTAGTCTTGGGTCACGCGTGAGGCGAGTTTGTCCTCAGCGAAAGCTTGTGCTGCATCACGCAGCATCCGTTCGTCTTCGTCTAACTGGTCCTCCAGCAAAAACGGATCGTCCCACAAGAATGGGCCCAGATCGGGGCCCATGCCAGCTTTCACTACTCCCTCCAGAGCGTCGTCAATCATGTATATTCTCCTGTCGTTTGAGCTGCTGCATGGCGGCCAGCTAGATAGCCATAGGCAATCGCGGTCAAAAGTCCGTTGCCTGACAGATAGCCTTCTACGGAAGGGCCAGATACCCCACACGCCGCTCCACCTGAAGCGTAGAGGTTGGGGAAACTGGTACCGTCCACGCGCATAACCCGGGCGTCATCTGCAATCACCAACCCGCCTTGGGTATGGAACAGCGCACCTGTCACCTTCACCGCATAGAACGGGCCAGCCAGGGGGACAGTGTTCGAGAAATCGCGCCCCAGCGGATCAGTGCCCTCGCCTTCGGCAAGCGCCTGCACCGCGGCAATCGTCTCCGCAATCGCGTCACTGGGAAGACCCGTCGCCTCTGCCAACTCCGCCACAGTCTCACCTGAACGGATCGCGCCCGCGTCAACCGCATCAAGATAGTCGGGAAAGCCTGCGACCGCGAAATCGTGGCGGGCTTTATCAAAGATATTCCACGCAATCCCGCCCGGCTGACCAATAACTTTGACCGCTTGTTCGGAATATCCGCCCATTTCGTTCGAGAAGCGCCGACCTTCTGTGTTCACCTGAATAGCGCCCTGCATCATCAGCGCCCATGAAATAAGGATGCCATGGGGATGTGCCAATGAGCCGTGGCCCTGATATCCCGAGAGGTGCTTCAACTCGGCCCCCAATGCCTGGCCCCAAACAACCGCGTGTCCAGTGTTGCCCGCATGGCCATAGTATTCTCCCTGCGCAATCTGGGGGATGTACTCAGCCACCATATCGGCGTTCCCGCCGTATCCGTTGCAGGCTAAGATCAACGTCTTGCAGGCGATCACTTCGACCGAGCCATCGGGACGGGAAACCCCGACCGCGAGTGCTTTGCCTGCTTCATCGACATAGAGAGTTTCCGCCAACGCCTCAGTTACCAGCGCGATTTCAGCCTCCGCCACAGCGGCCAGCAGGCGCGCCTCAAGCGCCGCGCCGGTTTTCTCAGGCACTGCGTGCATTCGATGTCGCGTATGGCCGGGGTAAAGGAAGTCATCGAGGACATGCCATTCGACCTGCGCAGCATCGGCGAGCCATTCCATCGCAGGGCCAATCGTCCGAGCGGCTAACCGGGTAAGCCGCTCATCGGATTTGCCGTAGGATTTTGCCATCAGGTCGGCGCAGAAAAGATCAGGCGTATCATCGGTCACGCCAATAGCATGCTGAAACAGAGTGCCGGGCGCGGGGACAAATCCCGAAGACATTGAGGTGGACCCCGACGGCGAGGCATCGCGTTCCAACACCACAACCTCGGCCCCTTGCTCAGCAGCGGCAAGGGCCGCGGTCAGGCCGGAGGCCCCTGCCCCGATGATGACCACATCGGCAGTGAAGCCAGGTGTCGGCGTTTCGTGGCTGATCTGCGGCATCAGGATGCCTCGATCACGGCTTGCGCATCGGCGCAGGTAAGGACCTTACCCACCGTCGAAAGATCAGCAATCGCGCAGTCGTGCGTGGCTTGCGTGAAGGCTGCGCAGCCATCCGATAGCACTAAGGTTTTGAAGTCGCGCACATGGGCAGCACGAACGGTGGAGGCAACGCCCCCGTTCGTGACGATCCCGCAAACAAGGAGCGTGTCAATGCCTGCCTTGCGCAAGCTGAACTCCATTCGCGTCTGGTAGAAAGCTGAGTATGCAACCTTTTCGACAGTTATATCAGCGGGTTGCAACTCGTCGACCAATGCATGGCCCCAGCCGCCCGGTGCAAAGTCGCCTTTCCCAAGGAAAGGGCGGATTGATTTCAGGTGCGGCGCAATAAACGGCTCACCTTCCTTGCCCGGCACCAACGTAAACTGGGTCGAAACGATCCAGCCACCCTTCTCGCGCAAGGTATTAGCCACGGGCAGCACCCGCGCGGGCAAAGCGGCAATTGCCTCAGAGGTTTGACCGCCGCGAGCATAGGCGCCATCGGGATGAAGGAAATCGTTTTGCAGATCGACGATCAGAAGACCTGTGCGGGCGGGGATTAATTCTAAGTCCATGCTTATGCCTCCGGGCGAATGACGAGGTTTCCGAACCCATCGACCGTCGCCACAAGGCCCGGATCGACAAAAATGGTCGTATCAGGTTGCTCAAGGACCGCGGGCCCCGCTATGCGTTCGCCTACCGCCAACGAAAGTCGGTCAAAGAGACCCGCCTCGTGGAACGCTCCCTCGGCCCATACCGTGCGTGATCCAGTGCGACATTCATCGGCCGACTTACCGTCTTTGGGTGCAAAGACCCCCATGTCGAAAGCCGGGCGACGTCCGATCACAGTGACGCGATAATTCATCACTCGCAGCGGAATTCCGTCGAGTAGCCGCCCGTAGGCCGCGCTATAGGCCGTATTGAAGGCTTCCTGAATAGCATGGGTGGTCAGGCCGACCGTCGGATCGACGGCAACCGCGACGGTGTGTGTCTGGCCGATGTAGAGCATGTCGAATTCGAACACTCGATCGATGCGAGCGAAAGCGGCGCCAGCGGAGGTCACGACGGCTTCCGTTGTGCGCGCCACGCTTTGCAGCTCCGATCCCAAAGCGGCGGCGTCGATGTCAGACAGAAGGCGGTTCACCGTTTGCACCCGGTCATGGCGCATATCGGCGACCACGCAGCCTAGCGCCGAAGTGACACCGGGGAAGCGCGGAACTAGCGCCGAACCGAGCCCAACTTCCTTGATCAGCGCCCCCGTATGAAGCGATCCGCCACCCCCAAATGGCATAGCGGCAAATTTTGACGGATCATGTCCCTTCTCGATTGATACGAGCCGGATCGCCCCTGCCATCTTTGCATTAGCCAGACGCAGAATCGCCTCGGCTGCCTCCTCAACGGTCAGGCCGAGCGGATCAGAGACATTTGTTCGAATGGCTTCGCGCGCCGTATCGATATCGAGGCGGTCAAGTTTGCCGCCAATTGGGCGGTCAGGATTTATGCGCCCAAGGATCAGGTTGGCGTCTGTCACCGTGGGGCGCTTGTTACCAAGACCATAGCATACGGGGCCAGGGTCCGAGCCCGCCGATTCCGGACCAACCGTTAGCAAGCCACTGGCGTCCAAGCTGGCGATGGAGCCACCGCCCGCGCCGATGGTGGTGATCTCGATCATCGGGGTACGCACGACCATGCCAAAATCAATTGAAGTTTGCGGGGCAAGGGCCGCGGCCCCTTCCGCCACCAGAGACACATCGAAGGAGGTGCCGCCCATGTCGCAGGTTACAATGTTTGAAAAGCCTGCCGCCTCAGCGATTGCCTGTGCCGCAATAACGCCTGCCGCAGGCCCCGAGAGCGCGGTGCGCACAGGGAAGTCCTTGGCCGTGCCTACACCCATCACGCCGCCATTGGACTGCACGATCAACAATTCCCCGTGGAAACCCTTTTTATCGAGCCCCTGCTCCAATCGGTCTAAATAGGAGGAAACGACAGGCTGCAGATAGGCGTTCAGCGTGGCGGTTGAGAGGCGTTCAAACTCCCGAATTTCGGGCAGTATTTCGGTGGCAGCAGTCACGTAGGCCGTGGGCCAAACGCTCCGGACGGCCTCAACAGCAATCCGCTCGTTCTCGTCATTGGCATAGCCATTGATGAAAAATACGCAGACAGCTTCGCACCCGGCCTCAGCCAGAGCGCGGGCTTGCGCCTTGACCGCTTCGGGATCAACATCTTGCAGGACGGTACCATCGGCTAGCACGCGCTCTTCCACCTCGACCCGGTCGGGTCGATCTACGATAGGATCGAAGGACCCTCGCAAACCCCAAGTAGTCGGTCGATCGCGGCGGCGCATTTCCAGCACGTCGCGGAAGCCTTCGGTGGTAATAATCCCTGTGCGCGCTCCTTTGCGTTCCAGCAGCGCATTGGTGCCCACCGTCGTGCCATGGACGACGGTACGAATATCACCGAAATCAGCAACCTTGCGCCTGATCCCTTCGATGAACCCCTTGGACTGGTCGCCACGGGTGGAAGGAACCTTGGTTGTTTCAACTTGCCCGGTGGCTTCATTGTAGACGAAGACATCAGTGAACGTCCCACCCACATCGACTCCAATTACGATATTGCCGCTCATGCCGCGCGCTCCCTACGGAGGGCGGTTGTTGCCCCATCATCTACCGACCCATCAGGCAAGATCACAACGCCGTAGGCTTCCCTAGCCTTCTCGGCGCTGACATAGCCTTCGATTACATCTGCTCGCACAATTTCCGGGTCACGCAACAGTGCATCTCCGTAGCCTCCGCCACCAGGGGTCTCAAGCCGGACGTGTTGACCATTCTCGATGTGAATTCCGACCATTTTCGAGACCATGGGCGGGGTGTGCTCGCCATCGGCCTGCTCATAGAAGAACTTGTTCGTGGAAGCGTCGCCACCGCCGACTACGCCGCGTGGCGGAACCTTGCCCCGCTCACCAAAGAGGAAGACGTCCGCCTCCTTTTCCAGCAAAGAGATCTCGTAGATCGCCCCAAGCCCCCCGCGATAGAGACCTGCCCCGCCTGAATCGGGACGCAGTGCCCATTTGGTGAAGCGTACAGGGTAGGCGGATTCAAGTATTTCCAGAGGCGGGATCGTCGCGGTGGAGATCGGCGCATTGCCATGGTTAAGGCCATCGCCAGCCCCATGCGCGCCATGACCACCACCAAAGAACGAGAACATCACCCACCGCGCGCCATTGGCGCGGTGCCCGGCCAGAGACAGCGCGTTAATAGTCCCATAGGCGCACGCCATAGCGGATTTAGGCGCGACTTGCGCCATCGCCTGAAATACCACGTCGATAAGGCGCAGAATGGTCTCTGTGTAGCCGCCAACGGGTTTTGGGGCTTTGACCGATAGCAGAGAGTCCTCATCGATACGGAACTCAACCGGCTCCAACACGCCTGCGTTGGCAGGCACGTCACCAAATATATGCTTAAGGGCCACGTAACAGGCGGCAATCGTCGTGGCGCGTGAAATATTCACCGGCCCTTGGCAGGAAGGCGAAGAACGGGTGAAATCGAGGATCATCTTGTCGCCTTCAATCGTCATATCCAGCGCAATTTTCAGCGGCACATCGTCGATGCCATCATTGTCCAGCCAGTCTTCGGCCGAAATTGTCCCAGACGGCAGGTCTGAAATCTGCGCGCGCATCATGGTGGCTGCGCGGGCCTTAAGCGCCACCAGCGCCTTGCGCGCAGTCGGTACGCTATATTCATCAAGCAGTGCGTTGAGGCGTTTTTCGCCAAGATCCATCGCGTTAATCTGACCGTTTAGGTCCCCATAAAGCGATATCGGCTGGCGCGAGTTGGCAGATAGTATATCGACAATGTCTTGGCGAAACTCGCCCTTGTCGTAGAGCTTCACCGGCGGGATTAGCATGCCTTCCTGAAAACACTCCGTCGCGGCCGGATTATAGTTACCTGGCACATTTCCGCCCACGTCATGCCAGTGGCCTACCGATGCGAGATAGCAGAACACCTCACCTTCGCGGAAAACCGGCTTCACAAGGCGGAAGTCCGACAGGTGGGTACCACCGTCGTAGGGATCGTTGAATATCCAAACGTCACCTTCGTTCACGCCGCCTTGAGTGGCGGCCTTTCGAATCACAGCTTTGACCGCGAAGGCCATCACCCCCACGAAAATCGGCAGGCCAGACTTGCCTTGCACCAGCGTATCGCCTGTATCCGCGTCATAGAGGCCGTGGCTCGCGTCATGCGCCTCGGCAATGATCGGATTGAAGGCCGAGCGGAATAGCGTCGCGTCCATCTCATCGGCGATCTGCTCGAAGCGACCCTTCAGGATTGCGAGGGTGACTGGGTCAATCTCCATAGGAATCTCCCTGCACAAGCATTTTGTCGGTTCCGATGACCTCGTTGAGGCCAGCAAAATCGAACATTCTGTCTTTGAACTCTTCGTTGGAGCCCGTGGAAAGTAGGCCGCGGTAATAGTCGCCGACGGTCTTGGCCATGGCGCGCACGACGCCGCCTGGAAAGATGACCAGCGAGAAGCCGAGGCTTTGCAGGTCATCCGTGCCGTGGATTGGAGTCTTGCCGCCTTCGACCATGTTGGCCATCAGCGGGATGCGTCCGCTAAATGAGCTCGCGATCGTTTCAAGCTGCGCTCGGTCTTGCGGTGCCTCGATGAATAAGACGTCGGCGCCGGCTTCGACATAAAGCTCGGCTCGGTCAAGGGCTGCGTTTAAGCCTTCCACCGCGATCGCATCGGTGCGTGCAATAACAAGTGTTTCCTCGCTGGAACGTGCATCGGCAGCGGCGCGGACCTTCCCAGCCATTTCCGTCGCGGAGATCAGAGTCTTGCCGTCTAAATGCCCACAGCGCTTGGGCATGGTCTGGTCTTCCAGCTGCAGTGCATTGGCGCCTGCCCGCTCGAACACTCGCATGGTGCGTTGCACGTTCAGCGCGTTGCCGAACCCGTTGTCGGCATCCACGATCAAAGGCAGCGTGACCCGGTCGCGGATCAATGCGATTGTGTCAGCGACTTCGGCCATGGAGACCAGCCCGATATCCGGACGACCAAAGCGCGTATAGGCTATGCCAGCGCCAGAAAGGTAAACTGCCTTTGCCTTGGATTGCTCGGCGATCAACGCTGTGAGCGCATCGCACACGCCGGGCGCCAGCAAGATGTCGGGCCCGCTGATAAGGGCTTTCAAGGTCATTCAGCAGTTCCTTTATGTTCCGCGGCGATACGTTTTTTCAGATGGGGCACAAGGCCACCGTTGTTGATGATTGCGCGCAGATTTTCGGGCATTGGCTCCAGTGCGACGTCCGTGCCTTTGGTAGTAAGCCGCAGAACGCCTCCTTCAGGATCAAGGGTTGCGGTATCACCGTCGGCCACATCATCGATTGATGGCGCGATCAGAACGGGCAGGCCCAGATTGACGGCATTGCGATAGAAAATGCCCGCGAATGACAGCGCCACGACGCCCGCAACTTGGAGATGGCGCAAGGCCTCGGCGGCTTGTTCACGCGAAGAGCCTGCCCCGAAGTTGCGCCCTGCCACGACGATATCGCCGGGTCGGACAGTTTGGGCGAACTCCGGGCGGATCGCCTCGAGGCAATGGGTGGCAATCGCCTCAATCCCGCCGCGCATGTATTGGCCGGGAGCCAACTGGTCGGTGTCGATATCATCGCCGAACAAGAAAATACGACCGCTCATGACAGCATCTCCCGTGGGTCAACGATATGACCGGCAACAGCCGTGGCGGCCACTGTTAATGGCGAGCCGAGCCAGACTTGGGAAGACGCCTCGCCCATCCGGCCTTTAAAGTTGCGCGCAGTTGAGGAGATGCAGGTGACATCTGCGTCCAGCCGGTGTGTTCCATAGCCTGCACAAATCCCGCATGCATTCGGCAGAACCTTGGCACCAGCCGCCTCGAACACCGCCATTATACCTTCTTGGGTAGCGCGGTCTTGGTCGCGTTTTGATGAAGGGGCGACAAGCAACTCGACCCCGGCGGCCAGCTTGCGCCCTTTAAGGATCCGGGCTGCGGCTTGCAGGTCCTCGTATTTCGCCCCCGTGCAGGCCCCGATATAGGCCACGCTTACGGCTGTTTTTCCCGCTTCATCGGCGGGCATCGCGTTAGCGGGGGAATGGGGAGCCGCAACTTGTGGAGCCAGAGCGGTGGCATCGAATGTATGATGCTCAAGGACTTCGGCCCCCTCATCAGTGTGGAGATCGCTGAGGTCTGGAACCGCGCCGCCCACACTGCGCAAGAAGGCTGCAGTTACTTCGTCAGGAGCCACTAGCCCGGTTTGGCCGCCCAGTTCTGCTGCCATATTGGACAGCGTCATCCGTTCTTGCATCGATAGCGCTTTGATCGCCTCACCGGTATATTCGATGGCCTGATATTTGCCCCCGTCCATACCCAGCCGCCCGCACAGTGCCAGCATAATGTCTTTCGCCATAAGCCCGTCTCCAAGCTGTCCGGTCCATGCGATGCGGATCGTCTCAGGCACTTTCACCCAGATCTCGCCGGTTGCGAGCACACCTGCCATTTCAGTCGCGCCAATCCCGAACATGAACGCGCCCATGGCCCCGCCGGTGGGCGAATGGCTGTCACCGCCAACGGCGAACATGCCGGGCTGGAGCTGGCCGCTTTCGGGCAGCACAACGTGGCAAATCCCTTGCCCGTCGTGGAAGCGCACGCCGGTTTCACGCGCCCAAGTGCGCGTGAGAGCTAAGATCGAGGCCCCTTCTTCGGTGTCGCCGGGCACGAAGTGGTCCGAAACGAGAAAAACTTTGTCTTTATCCCAAAGCCCAACGCCAAGTTCTTTGAGGATTGGGGCAACGCGACGCGGCCCACCCGAGTCGTGGATCATCGCCAGATCAACCTTCGCGGTCACGACCTCACCGGCTGTGACGTGATCACGTCCTGCCGCGCGCGCGATTATCTTTTGGGCGAGAGTTTGTTTCATGGGGCAATGCCCTCCTCAGCCGACCAAAGCGGGCCACCAGGTCCTGCTTTGCGGATCATAGACATCTCGATGTGGTAAAGCTCCGGCCGGTAAAGGGCGCGGATATACTGTACAACACGGTCATCGGCGCTGCGGGTGATGCGACGCACCTCCAGCAATGGCTCGCCTGCGTGAATTTCCAAGGCTTGCGCAGTATCGGGGGCTGCGAGCGTGGCCGAGACAGTTTGGCGGGCCGAGGCAATCTTGTGGCCTGACCGCTCCAACAAGGTCAAAAGCGCGGATTTACGGAGATCCTCAGGCGCAAACCCGCGACCAATCACGCCGGGCAGGAAACACACCAAATAAGACATAGGCACGTCGTCCAAGGTTCGAACACGGACCGAGCGCTGGACTTCTGCACCTTCAGCGAGTTCCAAAACGCTGGCAATATCGGGGCCGGCACTAAGATAATCGCAAGACAGCAGGCGCACTTTGGTGGCGCGTTCCATCTGGCTGACGCTTTCCAACCAACCGTCAATAGAGGTGCGCACGGCGGCGGGACCTGCTCGTTCCAGAACCCGCGTTCCGCGCCCGCGTTCGCGCTTAACCAGACCTGCTTCTGCCAATTCATCAAGCGCGCGTTTTGCCGTGATACGCGAGACGCCGTAGTCGCGCGACAGATCAAACTCACCGGGAACAAC
Organism: Boseongicola sp.; assembly: GCF_057460485.1. NCBI lineage: Bacteria > Pseudomonadati > Pseudomonadota > Alphaproteobacteria > Rhodobacterales > Paracoccaceae > Boseongicola > Boseongicola sp. Next base: position 12,837 of record NZ_JBVCWP010000015.1, on the reverse strand, counting down.
TGCGCCGGGGCTGAACTCGCCACTGCTGATCCGGTTTTGAAGCTGGACAACCAATTGCTGATAGAGCGGCACGGGTGAAGCGTCATCTAGCAAAGCCAGATGAGCCTCTCCAGCGACGGAGGAGCGGGCCACGCGGCTCATAGCCCAGAAACGATTTCTGCTTCATACATGCGCCTAATGATATAACTATATATCATTAGGGCAAGGTTAGATTATGAATTTTCGTGGTCTTCGGCGGCATCCAGCATAGCGTGGATGACGTCTCGGCGCGGTGCGAGTGTATTGGGATAGGCGGCGCGGCTGTGTGTTAGCCCAAGGCCGAGAACGGTTTCGGCCAGCTTGTAGGTGAGCGGTCCGGGGTTCACGACCGGGACTGGCAAACGCTCGGCCAGATAAGCGTGCGATTGGTGCATTGTGGTTGAACCCAGCAAAATCACATCAGCGCCGTCATCTTCGATGCAGCGCCGAGCAACGGCCTCGAGTGCCGGGAACACATCACTTTCCTTTCCTGCCATCAGGGCTTGGTTGTCAGGGGTCGCATCGATCCAGCGCACGGACGCGCAATGCTTCTCTACTCCAAGTTCGGTCATGGTCTTGCGGTAGAGATGCTGCCAATGGGGCCACATCGCGACGATCGAGAACTTGTGGCCCAGCATCATCGCCATGAGCACCGATGCACGCCCCGGCCCGATCACCGGGATCGACAGCTCGGAGCGCAATCCAGCCATCCCGCTATCAGACATCGTATCGATACACACAGCATCAAAGCCGCGCGCTTCGGCTTCCAGTCCTGCCTCAAGGGCTCCGAACTCGGCGAGTGCCATATCGGAGGCGCTGACATAGTTGCGAGGGGCAACGCGGACGGACTCAAAGACAAACTCTATGCCCGGACCAAGCTCAACGGATTGAAGTTGCGCCCGGCGTTGATCGCGGTTCTCTTCGCTCATGGGGAAAGGGACAATCACCAGAACCCTTTTCATGACTGTCTCCTAATTGCTTGCAGGTCCGCTCAATGCGCGCCTAGTCTGACAAGCAATCAGGAAATCAAAGGCAGGGCAAGCGATGGACAGTCTTGGATATGTAGCGGCCTTCGCAGCGCAGACCGAGACCTCACAGATTTCACCTGAGGTGAGCGCGCGCACCGCTCTGATCCTTGCCGATTGCATTGGGGCGATTGTGGGAGGTGCGGCAGAGCCAGATGTGGCCGCCCTCGCCGCGCGCCAGCACGGCAGCGGTCCGGCCTTGCTGATCGGCACGTCTCAGACACGGCCAGCCGGTGCTGCGGCACTTTTGAATGGCACCGCTGGTACGACGCTGGAAATGGACGAGGGCAACCAGTTTTGCAAAGGCCATCCCGGAATGCACACGGCACCCGCGGCATTGGCCGCAGCATCGGCGCGCGCCGATGTCAGTGGCGCTGATTTGCTGGCAGCAATTGCCATCGGCTATGACGTGGGTGCGCGGGTTGGGATCGCGACGCAATTGCGCCCCTCGATGCATCCCCACGGCACATGGGGCGCGATCTGTGCGGCCACCGCCGTAGCGCGCCTGCAAAATGCGCCAGCAGATCAGATGCGCCATGCCATCAGCCTTTCGGCAAGTCTCGGGCTATCCACATCCCGGCGCACAATGCTAGAAGGTGGGACGGTGCGAAACGTCTTTGCTGGCGTGTCGGGTCAGATGGGCGTGCTCGCCGGTGATATGATCGCATCAGGCTATACGGGTGATCACGACGGAGTAGCGCAGGTCTTTGGACATGTGGTATCCGACAGGTTTGATGCGGCGGCGTTCTCAGACGGTTTGGGGGAGCGTTGGGAGGTCAGCCGCAACTACTTCAAAATGCACTCGTGCTGTCGCTACAATCACGCGGCACTAGATGCGCTGGCAACGTTGCGCGCGGCATCTGCAGGGCTGGATCACTCGGCTGTTGAGAGTGTCTTGGTCGAAACTTATTCGCTCGCAGTCGAACTGGATGACCCGGCCCCGAAGAACGTCCTGGCGGGAAAATTTTCCGTGCCGTTTGCGATGGCTTCTGCACTGGTCAACGGCTCAACCGGGGTGGATAGCTTCACCATGAAGAATGTCGAGGACCCTAGGATCTTAGATCTGGCTCAACGCGTCAAGGTGGTCGAAGACGTGGCGATGACCGCACGTCTGCCCCATAAGCGCCCTGCTCGTATTACACTGACGATGAAGTCTGGACAGGTATTGCAAGCGGCTACCGAGACCAACCGAGGCGACTGGTCTGACCCATTCCCAGCCGTCGAGATACGCGAGAAATACCTGTCGCTCGCAACGAGACTTTGGCGCGAGGATGCTGCTATCCGCATATGGGACATGGTCATAGAAATTGGCGCAGCCCCTTCCCTTGAGCCCCTATTTACTGAAATGGCGCGCGCGTCCCGCTAACCTACTTTATAAAGGTAATTTGTCATGAGAGAGATCGTCATTGGTGCGGCCCAAATGGGTCCCATTCAACGCGCGGACACCCGCGAAGAGGTCGTGGCTCGGATGATCGCGCTGCTCGATCAGGCGCATATGGCAGGCTGCACTCTGGTGGTTTTTCCGGAGCTTTGCCTCACCACCTTCTTTCCGCGCTGGTACTTCGAAGACCAAGCCGAGGTAGACACTTGGTTCGAGCCAGAAATGCCCAATGCCGAGACCCAACCCTTGTTTGAGCGCGCGTGCGAACACGGCATCGCAATCTCAATTGGTTACGGAGAATTGACCCCGGATGGGCACCATTTCAACACCCAAATCCTAACGGATACACAGGCCAATATTATTGGCAAATATCGCAAGATTCACTTGCCCGGGCATGATGAGTTTGACTCCCAGCGCAGCTTTCAGCATCTCGAAAAGCGCTATTTCGAACCCGGGGATCTGGGTTTTCCGGTGTTTCGCAACATGGACGCATGGATGGGCATGTTGATCTGCAACGACCGCCGCTGGCCTGAGGCGTACCGCGAGATGGGATTGCAGGGCGTCGAGCTGGTCGTACTGGGGTACAACACGCCCTCAGGAAACTCCCAAAATGCGGGTGAAACAGCCGAGATGCGCGGGTTTCATTCTGACCTATCGGTACAAGCAGGCGCTTACCAAAACTCCGCCTGGGTCGTGGCTGTGGCCAAGGCTGGCAACGAGGATGGTCATCCTCTGAATGGCGGCAGCGTTATCGTGTCTCCAGACGGTGTCATCATGCAAAAGGCGCAAACCGACGGCGACGAGCTGCTGGTGCAAGCCTGCGATATGGATGCCACGAAATTTGGCAAAGCTTCGGTGTTTGATTTCAAACGTCATCGCCGGATTGAGCATTACAAACGGATCGCAAGCCAAACAGGCGTGGTCTACCCCGATGGGACGAAAGGATAATTCATGGCGCATGATCTTGCGATCCGGGGTGGGCTACTGGCCACTGCAACCGAGACCTATCGCGCCGATATCGGCATCCGTGACGGGCGCATCGTCACCATATCCGAGGCGATCACAGACGCCGAGGATGTGATCAACGCCACCGACCGCATTGTAATGCCCGGCGGGATAGAGGCCCACTGCCATATCGCCCAAGAAAGCGGAATGGGTGTCATGACCTCGGATGACTACGAGAGCGGATCAATCTCGGCGGCCTTTGGCGGAAACTCCAGTTTTATACCCTTTGCCGCGCAGAAAAAGGGCCAAAGCCTTACCAACACGATGCAAACCTATGACGCACGCGCGGTGCCAAAATCTGTTCTGGATTGGTCATACCACCTGATTCTGACCGACCCGACGAAGGCGGTTTTGGCCGAGTTACCGGAGGTTTTTGCCAAGGGTGTTACCTCGTTCAAGGTATTCATGACCTACGCGACTCGCGTATCAGACGCGCAATTTCTTGATATTTTATCGGTTGCAGGCAAACACGGCGCGCTGACTATGGTGCATGCCGAGAACCACGACATGTTAGACTGGATGGCGCGCAGATTGGTTGATGGCGGCAATGTTGCGCCACGGTATCACGCCCCCTCGCGTCCCGGATTGGCAGAAGAAGAAGCGATCAACCGCGCGATCTCGCTGGCCCGATTGGCCGAAGCGCCACTGTTTATTGTCCATGTTTCGACGCCTGCAGGCGCAGAGCTTGTGGCAAATGCGCGGGCCAAGGGCGGTCAAGTTTGGGCCGAGACTTGCCCGCAATATTTGTTTTTGACCCGCGAGGACATCGACAAACCGGGGATGAACGGTGCAAAGTTTATTTGCTCGCCACCTTTGCGCGACGCGCCAACCCAAGCTGCGTTATGGCAGCATGTGCAGGCTGGATCATTGTCGCTTGTGTCGTCAGATCACGCGCCTTACCGCTATGATGATTCTGGGAAATTTAGTGCAGGGCGTGATGTGAACTTCCGCGAAATTGCCAATGGTATGCCCGGAATTGAGATGCGTTTGCCATTGTTGTTCTCTGAAGGCGTCGGCAAAGGTCGGATCAGCCTCAATCAGTTTGTCGCGCTGGCATCAACCAATGCTGCAATGATCTACGGGATGATGCCGCGCAAGGGCACCCTGTCTGTTGGCGCGGATGCCGATATCGCGATTTGGGATCCAAATGAAACGCGCGTTGCCGGTGAGATGCATGACGCGATGGATTATAATCCGTTCGCGGGGATCGAGGTGACGGGCTGGCCTGTAACGGTTCTGGGACGCGGTCGGCGCATCGTGGAAAACGGCAAATTGATTGCAGAGCCTGGCTCAGGCCAGTTTATCAAACGCGCGCCCCTTGATCTGACCGGGCACCCCGGACAGCCCGTGCCGGAGCTTGATCCTGCCCAGAATTTCGGAGCGAACTTGTCATGAGTGGTCCAGTCCTTGTGATCAATCCAAATTCCAATCCGGCCGTAACGGCAGGTCTTGATGCCGCCATGGCGCCGTTTCGAATTGCAGGTGGCCCACCAATCGAGTGCCTGACGTTGGCTAAAGGCCCGTTCGGGATTGAAAGCCAAGCCGATAGCGATGCTGCGGTCTCGCCCCTACTGGAGGTTATACGGGCACGCGCGGATGCTACAGCGGTCGTGATTGCTTGTTACTCCGATCCCGGCCTTGATGCGGCGCGCGAGGCAACATCGGCCCCGGTGTTCGGCATGCAAGAAAGTGGATTTCTGACCGCAATGGCGCGAGGCGATCGAATTGGAGTGATCGCCATCTCCGAAGGCTCCATTTTGCGGCATCGAAAATACCTGCGCCGGATGGGTGTATTGGATCGAATGGTAGCCGAGCGGCCCCTCAACATGTCTGTAGCCGAAACCGCGTCTGGCTCAGGGACGTTTGCGCGGCTTCAGTCTGTATCAGAGGTTTTGGTGCGCGAGGACCATGCGGATGTCATCGTGTTGGGCTGTGCGGGGCTGTCGGCTCATCGCAGAAGTTTGGAGGCCGCTTTGGGACATCCGGTTGTCGATCCGACCCAAGCCGCCGTTGCGATGGCACTTGGTACCGTTATGGTTCAGTCGAGCTTGTAGTGCGCCTCAAGCGCGTCGTAGCGGTCCTTGCCCACAAGGCGTTGGCGTTCGGAGAAGTCCGCGAGTTTATCGATCACACCACCGACGTCGCCCTCGGCCTTAAGCGCGCCCAGAACCTCGCTCATCGCGCGCATCGCTGCTTGCAGAGGCGTGTTTGCATAGAGCACTATCGAGAAGCCAAGCTCGGCCAGTTCGGCCTGCGGCGTCAGAGGGGTTTTGCCTCCAACCACCATATTGGCAACCTGTGGCACACTGAGCCGTCCCGTGATCACCCGCATTTCTTCGATTGATGTCGGGGCCTCGACGAAGGTCATGTCGGCGCCAGCTTCGATGAACGCTTCAGCGCGGTCGAGTGCGGCCTCAAGCCCCTGCACGGCGCGTGCATCTGTGCGTGCGATAATTAGCGTATTGGGGTCTTCGCGCGCATCGACTGCTGCTTTAACCTTAGAGACGGCCTCAACCAGCGGGATGACAGCTTTTCCCGCGAAGTGCCCGCATTTCTTGGGGAAAACCTGATCCTCGATTTGCATCGCAGCGGCCCCGGCGCGTTCGATCATGCGCACGGTGCGCTGGGTGTTGATAGCATTGCCAAATCCAGTGTCGATATCAACGATCAATGGAAGATCTGTTATCTCGGAGATGGCCGAAACGGTGCTGGCAAGCTCGGTCAGAGTGATCAATCCGATATCGGGCACCCCAAGGTAGGTGTTCGCGATCCCTGCCCCGGTGACATAAACTGCATCGAACCCTTGGTCCGCGATCACGCGCGCGGTCAAGGCGTTGCCTGCACCCGGCAAGATCATGGCATCACGACGCTCCATTCGGGCGCGAAAACCTTTGCGGCGATCGGCTAATGTGTCTGTCATTGGCGCAACTCCTCATCCGTCACCCAGTCTTCGACTGCGGACCTGCTACTGCGCAAATGAGCGCGCATCGCGGCTTCGGCCGCATCTGGATCGTGCGCCCGCAAGGCGGCTACGATACATTTGTGTTCTTCGAGTGCTTCGGCCGGACGGCCCGGACGCATCGAAAGGCGGTGGCGGTATAGGCGAAGCAGCGAGTAAAGCTCACCCGCTAGCATGCCCGACAGCCGCGCATTGCCGCAGGCGGCAAGTATCACCTGATGGAAATCGCCGTCGCCGGGCTCCTGAAAATAACCGCGCCCTGCCCGCATTGCGTCCGCCTTTTCATGCGTCGCCAACATGTCTTCAAGCCGCACAAGATCTGTCTCGCCCATATTCTGGCTGGCGAGACGGCAAGCCATGCCTTCAAGGCTTTCGCGGACTTGGAGTAGGTCCAGCAGATCATCTTTTGACAGCGACACCACCCGCGCGCCCTGATTGGAGATCCGCGTGACCAGCTTACGCCCTTCGAGCTGACCAATGGCCTCGCGCAGCGGCCCGCGCGAAATCCCGAACCGGCGCGCCAGACCGCTTTCGCTGAGCCGCTCACCGGGGCCCAATTCACCTTCCATAATCGCCTTCTCGAGCCGTTCGAGCGCGAGGCCGGAAAGATTCTGCGCAACAAGGCGCTCTGATCCGTTTGTACCGCTCAAGACTCTTCCTCCGCTGGCCGCTGTGACCTGAAATGCGTCGCTATCTGGCCCACGCTTGTGGACCATACCCCGTCAATCTGCGCGACTCGCCGCAATCCATCGTCGAGGTAGCGAATACGATGGGGCATTCCGAAAAGCCATGGATGTAGCCCAATGACCGCTACCCGCCCTTTCTCGCCTGCCAAAACTTGAACCGCTTCTTCCAACATTCCCGACCAGCGCGGCGTGGGAACGCGCCGGTGCCACAGGCATTCCACATCATCAAGCTCTGACATTTGCGGCACGGAGATCATCGCAGGCGTTGTCGACATCCAGTAGGGCTGATCGTCGTTGGGCCAATGGGCGATCCACTCGATCCCCGCGCGCGCCAAAAGGGCAGCAGAGCGCGTGCTTTCGCTAAAATCCTGTGCAATCCAGCCTTTAGGGCGTGTGCCGGTGGCGCTCTGAAGCGTATCAAGACAGGTCTCGATCAAAGCGGTCTCTTCAGTCTCGGGCATGCGCGAGGTGACCATCGCATCAGCGAAATCGCCATGAGCTACGATCTCCCAGCCTCGAAACAGCGCTTCTTCGATCAAGACCGGATACCGCTGGGCGGCGGATGCATTGACTGCAAGAGTGGCCGTCAGTTCGTATTTGTCGAGGGTTTCGAAGAGCCGGAAAATTCCGATCCGGTTGCCGTATTCACGCCAGGTATGCGTGCGGTAGTCGGGCTGGAATTTACCGTAGGGGTCGCGAAAGCGAGGATCGGCGTACCCGTCTGCTGTTGCCTCAACAGGCCAATGTTCAAGATAGACCACAGGCGCGAATGCCACGCCGGCAGCGTTCGGCCAATCGAGGGGTGCGCGTCCCGACACGCTCCGATAGGGATAAAGCGCGTGGTCCATGCCTGCTGAAGTGGTCATAGGGCCTCACTCCACTGATCCGACAGATACCAATCGGCAATCTCGGCACCGGTTGCCATCCAGACCTTGTCATGACTGACCACATGGCGCAGCGCTCGTTCCAGCGCGCGAATGCGGTGCGGCTGACCCATAATGTAGGGATGCAACGCGATGCAGACCACGCGGCCATGATCCGCGCCCTCGCGCCAAAGCGTATCGAAGTGATCAATCACCATCTGGGCGAAATCATCGGCCTCAAAATGGTGCCGCCAGACCATCGCGTCGTTGATATCCATTTGGTACGGCAAGGTGATGAGCTGGCCTGAGCGTACATTCATCTGTGTTGGCTGATCGTCGTGATACCAGTCGCAATAATAGCTGATCCCAGCTTCGGCTACGAGATCCGGTGTGTTCTTGGTCCAAGTGGCAGCAGGAGAGAACCAACCGCGCAACATGCGTCCCGTCAGTGTCCGGTAAATCTCGACGCATTGGCCAATCGCTTCGCGTTCGGCCTGCTCAGGCATCTCCCAATGATAGCGAGTGTTATAAAGGCCATGGGCCATGACATCCCAACCGCGCGCTTCTGAGGCTTCAAATATCTCGGGGTAGTGCAGCCAGTTGGCTAAATTGAGCGACAGCGTCAGGGGAATGCCCAGATCATCGGTCACCTCTGCTATGCGCCAAAGCCCAACCCGATTGCCAAAATCGCGCAAGCCGTAACCCAACACATCAGGGTGCGGGGTGCGTGGCCATGCGTCGCGGCCTCCGGTGGCTGGGGGCAGGTATTCGTAGTGCTCTACGTTGGGCACAACCCAGACTGCCACGCGGGCGCCATTCGGCCAAGTTAGTCGTGGCCTGTCGGTAATGGGTTGATAAGGCACACGCTCTGAGGTCATGGTGCGGCCGTGTTCGAAGGAGATGAAACATGGCGCACCAAGCGGATCTTGCCCTCAGAGGCGGCGTTGCTTTCCTGCCCGGATTGGGTCTTCAGCAGGCCGATATCTTGATCACGGATGGCGCGATTGCTGCCATTGCAGCGCCCGGCGCGGGTGAGGCGCGCGAGATAGTCGATGTCACTGGTCTGACGGTTCTGCCCGGTGCTGTAGACGCACATATTCATTTGGGTCATGGCATGGACATCGCCCGCCCGCGTGTGCCCGAGGATGCTAAGAGCGAAACTGGTGCGGCGGCCATTGGCGGTGTGACGAGCTTCATCTCGTTTGTCATGAGCCCCGAGCCCTATAGCCCTGTTTTCGATGAGCTTTGCCGGATCACTGAAGCGGGTGCTCGGGTTGATTTCAGCTTTCATTTCGTGATCGCAACCGAGGATCAGTTGGCTGAATTGCCCGACCTGATCAAGCGCGGCGCACCGAGTGCAAAGCTGTTCATGAACATTCGGGGCAATGAGGGTGTGCGGCTTGGATTGCCGGGCACGGATGATGGGTTTTTGTTCCGCTTGCTGGAAGTGCTGGCGGCCAACAATGGACTCCTGTGCCCGCATCCGGAGAATATCGAAGTGGCTTGGGTTTTGCGCGACCGCGTAACGGCCGCAGACCCCGACGGCATTGGCGGATTGGCGACGTGGAACGACACGCGCCCGCCCTTTGTTGAGGCAGATGCCCTTTCGCGCGCCACCTACTTTGGCCGGATCACTGGAGCACCCGTGCATGCTGTGCACACCTCGTCTGGAGAGGCGCTCGATGCGGCATTGCGCCAGCGCGCGGCCGGCTCGGACGTGTGCATCGAGACCTGCATCCACTACCTGACCCACGACGTCACAAGCGCCATAGGCCCGATCGGCAAGGTCAACCCGCCGCTGCGGACCCCCGAGGATCGCGAAGCACTTTGGGCTGCGATTGGGCGCGGAGACATCGACACGATTGCGACCGATCACATCCATCGCCCGATCAGCTGCAAAGAGGGCGGCATTTGGAAGGCGCAACCGGGCTTTCCCGGTCTCGACGCGTTCCTGCCGGCCATTTTGACCTACGGGCACGACAAGCGCGGCCTGCCTTTGGACAAACTCATTCCATTGGTCAGCGAGAACCCTGCCCGCCGTATGGGTTTGAACACCAAAGGCGCGCTGCGCCCGGGTGCGGACGCAGATATCGCGGTGGTCGATTTGAACGCTGACTGGGTAGTCGGCAAGGATAACCTTGGGACCGACGCGGGCTATTCTATCTATGAGGGCGAACGCATGAGTGCGCGGGTCGTCCATACGATGACGCGCGGACGATTTGCCTTGCGCGACGGCGCGCTCCAAGCCGATGCGGTGGGAACTGGGCGGTTTGTGGTCCGCGAGATCACGTAAGGCGTGCTCAGACACGGCGGCCCCGCACGGCATAGAGCCGCCCTTGGTGGCAAGCGTCGCCCGTCAACAGGGTGGCGTCGCCAGTAGCCTCGGCACCGATGCCGCATTCCTCAACGATCTCGAACCGCGCGGCGATCCAAGCGGCAACGTCGCGTGCGGCCAGCGGTGTGAACGGGCCTTGGTTGGGGATTTGGGCCTTTGACTCTGTCTCCAGCCAAAGCGCGCCATAGGCGGAACTTATGTTGCGCGTGCTTGCGATGATCGTGCCGCCGGGTGCCAGCACACGTGCCGCTTCGTCCAAGAACGCGGCCGGGTCCGGCATGTGTTCGAGCACTTGAGGCAATACCACCAAATCAATCGAGCCATCTGCGTAAGCAAGCTTGCCGTTTGGCATCAAATCGAATGTGACGTGGGCGAGGTTGTTCCCCTCACGGCGCAGTCGTTCTTCGATGAAGCTGAGATTGTTTGGCGAAAGCTCGGCCACTGAGAGGCGCACATCAGGTCCAAGCCGGTCCAAAAGCACGGTTGTCGTTGTCCCGCCCCATGGCATGATCTCGACGACGCGCGCGCCGGGTTTCACCTCCCCCAGCAATCCATGCTCGGCCTCAAGCGCATCGCCTTGCCTGCGCGACACATAAACCCCCGCTAATGGAGATTTTGCCCAAACCGAGTAACCGCGAAAATCGCCAATCTGATCCCAGCTCCATTCCGTAGGGTTCCACTGGGCGAATGGATTGGAATCGTTTCTAATTTCCCAAAACGGATAGGTATCTGCCTGTTTGACCGGGTAGAGGCTTGCGGCTGGACGTTCGAATCGCTCCCACGAGAAAATCTCGGAAACGGGTCTGCGCGGTGCCTTCATTTTGGGCGCTGTGCTTTTTGCTCGACCAATAGCGAGCGCTCCGATCACATCGAAGGTCTGGGGCAAACCGATCATTTCGCGCAAAGCTGCCTGATCGCCGATGCCTGCATTCCAGATGCATTGGAACCCGCGCAAATGCGCCGACAGCATCATGTGATAGCATGCCCCCGCAACCGACTGCACGATGGAGAAGTTGCCATGGGTCCAGCCCTTCTGGAAGCACAGATAAATCAGGGCGGAGCATTCGGCAAAGTGGTGGTTCCCACCGGAAATATCACGCGCGCGCTCTTTGCGGACCGGATCGGCCACAATAATAAAGTGCCAGTTTTGCTGATTGCACGAAGAAGGCGCTTCAACGCCGTCGCGAACGATATCTTCGAGGGTTTCTGGCGCGATCATGGAGCTGTCAAAGTCGCGGCACGACGCGCGCATTGCCAACTTATCGAGTAGGTCTCGCACCTCGGCGGCAGGGGCTTGCGGCTTGGCCGCACGGGCATCTTGGCGCAAATTGGTCAAAATCAAATCCCCCCAAACTAAATGTCATCGTTGACAAGTCTTCGTCAGGTTCGCAAAACTGTCAACAGTTGACCGATTGGGTATGGGAGAGTTCTAATCACTGGAAAACAATATTTTCCGGACGATGTCCTTAACCATCAGAGGAAAGGATTTTTTCTATTGCAGAAATATTTGCCACCTCTGTACCGATCAGGTTTTCAATGAAAACAAACCGACCGCCCGGAACGGGCGGCAGATAACTAGGGAGACGTTCATGTTTAACCGTTTTACCAGCATCGTCGGCGCAGCGATCCTTGCCGCGGGCGCTGCGAGTGCGCAGGATGTGACCTTACGCTGGGGTCACTATCTGGGAGACTCGGCTTTCCTTCAGGCCGAGAAGGACTTTGCAGAGGCAGTCACAGCCCGGACAGAAGGTCGCGTGACCATCGAGATCACTTACGCGGGCGGCCTTGGAGCCGGCAACGAGGTGATGACACTTGCAGGCCGTGGCGCCATTGACATGGCCTCTGTCGTGCCGGGCTACTACGCCGATCAACTGCTCTTCTGGCGCGCCTATCAGATCCCCTTCGTCTTTGAGAGCCCACGTCAGGCGATGGAAATTTCAGCCGCCGCGTTTCAGGACCTGCCCTACTTTCAAGAAGAATTGTCGAAGTTCGGCGTCAAATTTTTATTCCACCAACCTCTGGGCGGTTACTACCTGACCGGTTCGGACGAGAACTGTGACAGCGTGGCGAACCTATCGGGCAAAAAGATCCGCTCGTTTGGTGCCGATATCCCTAAAGCGCACGAAGCAGTTGGTGCCGTGCCAGTTTCGGTTGGTGTGGGCGAAGTCTACGAGGCTCTTCAAAGCGGTTCTCTTGATTATTCGTTTCTAAACCGCGGCAACATCCTGTCCAATCGCCTCTTCGAACCAGGCCCGTACAGCTGCGGTCCGGTCATGGCCATCACTGGCCACCTGATCGTTGTAAACGAAGACGTATGGGACTCTCTCTCAGCTGAAGATCAGGCGATCATGCAGGAAGAGGCCACTAAGGCTGGCCAAGCCTATATTGGCAACATCGAAGCTGCCGAAGAAGCAGCAGGCGCGGCAATCGTCGAAGCCGGGGGCACGATCAAGCCTTTCCCAACTGAAGAACTGGCAAAGTGGAAAGACGCAGCTCCTGATCTTCTCCAGAACTGGGTCGATGACATGGCCTCTCGCGGAATGGGCGATGAGGCCACTGAAGTAG